>PBYL01000432.1 GCA_002729595.1 Thalassovita sp.
ACTTTAGAAATTTGAAGTTTTTAATTTTCTTGCAACTTAATAGTTGGTTTATCCTTAGAGATCATTTCATTTAAATGAGCATTTCTTTTTACTTTGAGCGATTTCAAAAAATCTGTTATATCATTTCCGTAACTCCTTTCTGAATATGCAAGAATTACAATCCCCTTTCTTTTCTTACTAAGCTCGATTTGTCTGTAATGATAAACATTAAATTCAACTGTTGTCATTTCATTATTCTTACTTTCACCAAGTAAAAAGTCAACTATAAACTCCTTACCATCAGGACTTTCCGTAACTTGATAATTACATATAGGATCTGACTTTTTGCGGTTATTTAGTTCTTTTACCTTTTGGTTAACAGCATCTTTAAGCTTTAGTTTTGAATCAAATAAATGAATTGTGAGCATCTGATTAAAGTGCTCAGGAGTCTCATCTTCTGGTAAATATTCTTGTATATAATAATGTTCATTTGGAATATCTGACCATTTTAATACAAAGTCTGTTTTGTTAAAGTTAAGTGGCCCTTTAACTGACAAATAGTCTTTTACATCATCACCTGAAAATGATAAAAAAAATAGTGTACTTAGCGCTATTAAAATTGACTTCATGTTTGTTCTGTTTAATTATCACTTAAACAACAACCAAATACAATTAATAGTCTTTGCTTTAAAACTACAGCTCCAGTTTTAATTATTTTATCTCAAGAACTTTTTATTTACTCTTAAATAAAGCTTAAAAATACCAAAATCACTTTCTAAATAGCCTTGAAACGAAAAGTCCCTTCCCTTAAAATTTTTTGTATTTGTCGGCGTAAAAATTACTAGGTGTTTGTAGCTATTCACGCTGATCAGAGATTTTTTAATTGATATTTTTTTGCTTTTACCCTGGTGACTCAATTCTTGAAATACTTTCTGTTTTTAATACTGCTTTGTCAAGTATTTATGGGCTTTAGCCAACAAAATGATTTGCCAAATACCAGTGAATGCAAATTTGTAGTAACTGATAGTGAAAGTGGTGAACCGCTATTTAAAGCGCATATTTTAATTAAAGACAAAGACAATAACCTGCTTACAGATTTTTCTGGAATTGCTTCGATTAAGCTTAGTAAAGGAGTTTATGAAATTCTGGTTTCCTACGTCGGATATGAAAAATATAGTGCTACCATTGATACACATCTACAATCTGAGTTCGCACTAGCTTTAAAGCCATCCGTTTTTACTACCGATGAGGTAACCATTCTTGCCGAAGCAGAAAATGCACACATACAGGGAATTGAGGCCGGTTCTAAGCAATTAAGCATAAAAGACATACAAGATTTACCTTTTCTACTTGGCGAAGTTGATCCACTCAAAAGCATTCAATATCTGCCGGGAGTGCAATCTTCTGGTGAGGGAAATTCGGGAATCTATGTGAGAGGAGGCACTTTAGATCAGAACTTGATTTTGATGGATGATGTGCCGGTTTATAATCCGAGTCACCTATTTGGTTTCTTCTCCATTTTTAATGGCAACACGGTAGAAAAATTCAATATTCTTAAAGGAGGAATTCCAGCGCAATTTGGTGGTAGGCTTTCTTCAATTTTAGAAGTAAACTCTAAAAATGCGGATAAAAACCAAACCCATCTTAAAGGTAATTTTGGTGTTTTATCTGCCGCAGCAACATTAGAAGTGCCTGTAATCAATAAAAAATCTTCACTCCTAGTCTCAGCACGAAGAACTTATGTCGATTTGATTCTCAAAGGGCTTTCAAACAGTATTGAAGAATTAAAGAAACAGCCCAATTACTATTTCTATGATTTAAATGTGAATTACGATCATTTAATCACCAAGAAAGACAGACTCACTTTTAATCTTTATAAAGGAACAGATGATTTTTTATACCAAGGAGTAAATGATTTTGAAAACTCAATTCGCTGGCAAAACCAATTAGGTTCTGTAAAATGGCAACATGTTTTCAATCCAGATTTAATCTCAGATTTTACAGTGTATGCTACTGATTATCAACTTAATTTGGGTGCAGTAATCACCAACTACGAGCTTAAATTATCGTCTGGAATTAGAGATTATGGAGCCAAGTTTACACTATCATCAACCAATATAAAAAAGCACAATATCACCATTGGAGCTGATTATGTCTGGCATCGATTTACGCCAAATAACATTGTATTAGGTACCAAAGATGATGCGATAGATTTAGGGCAACCTGAGAAACTGTATGCGCTAGAAGCAGCTACTTTTGTAAATGATGAATTCGAATGGAATGAAAAAATACTGGTAAATGTAGGTTTGAGACTCAGCGGTTTTATGCATCGAGGGCCATTTACAAGATACCTTGCTAATGAAACTGGGCAAACTTTAGATACACTTTTTTATAAGTCTGGTGCAAATATTCAAACTTATTCTGGCTTAGAACCAAGAGCTTCTTTCAGATATAAATTGAATGATGCATCTTCTATTAAAGGTTCTTTCGATCGCACCTTTCAATACATTCATTTGGCACCAGTTTCTTCTGTTTCTTTACCAACAGATATTTGGGTACCTAGCTCAGAAAAGATACAACCTCAAATTGGTACCCAGTACTCCATTGGCTACTTCAAAAGCTTTGAGCAAAACGCTTGGGAAGCTTCCGCAGTTTTATATTACAAGTTCATGCAAAACCAAGTAGAATACCGAAATGGTGTTTTATTTGGTTACAGCAGTGGCAACAATTTCGACGATAATTTTACTTTCGGAAAAGGGAAATCTATTGGCTTAGAAATGTATGTAGAGAAAAAAACTGGTCGATTTACCGGCTGGTTATCCTATACCCTATCCAAGACTACCCGAAAGTTTAGTGAGTTGAATCAAGGCAAGATTTTCCCCGCAAAATATGACCGATTGCACGATTTGTCTTTTGTGGGCAATTACAAATTAAATGAGCGATGGAAGTTCTCTTCTGTTTTTGTATATGCCACTGGCAACCGATTAACATTGCCCACTGGTAGATATTTAATTGATGGCAATGTGATAAACGATTATGGCAGCAAAAATAACTTTTTAATGCCAGCCTATCACCGTTTAGATTTCTCGGCTACTTTAAAAGGTAAATCAAGCAATGTTTATCAATCATTTTGGGTGTTTTCTGTTTACAATGTCTATAATCGGAGAAATCCATACTACATCTATTTCGATGTGGATGGAGATGTAAATGAGTACAACCTAACTATTTCGGCAAAGAAAGTTTCTTTGTTTCCAGTGCTTCCATCAGTTGCCTATCGATTTGAATTCTAAAATCAGCTATGAAAAAATACATTCCTTTACATATAATCTCAATGTTCTTTCTTCTACTCACAGCTTGTGAAGATGAAGCTGGTGATTTAAAACTGCCTGCTTATGAGCCTAAGTTGGTAATAGATGGCCAAATAGAACAGGGAAAATATGCACAAGTTACCTTAACAAAAAGTGCTTCTTACTTTGCTGATATTGACTCAGCCGCATTAAGAGAAGCTTTAGTTTCTACTGCAAAGGTTTCTATTTCTGATGGTGAAAAATCTGAAGTACTCACACTTACTAAAAACAGTGATAAATTTCCTTCTTACTATTATAAAGGCACAGAACTAGTCGGAGAAGTTGGCAAAACCTATACCCTAACTGTTGAGACACAAGGGCAAGTTTATCAGGCTGAAACAAGCATACTAGAGCCACCAAAGTTTGATAACCTCTCCTTCGAGTTTGATAGTCCTGAAGATACATTGGCTTTACTAGGAGCTGAGTTTACTGATAATGCTGAAGAGGAAAATTACTACCGAATTTTTACCTACAGAGAAAATAAAGATGTAAAATATGTGCCTATGTATTTGTCTACGCTTGGCGATAAATACTTTAATGGAGAGACTTTTTCGCTTAACATACTGAGAGGCTCACAAAGCCTTACAGAAATTGCAGATGATATATATTTTACCAAAGGAGATACAATTAGAGTAAAGTTTTGCTCTCTCGATAAAGCTCATTTTGATTTTTGGCGTACGCTTGAAAGAGAAGCTTATTCTGTAGGCAATCCTTTTACATCTTCTGGTAACGAAATTTTATCTAATACAGGAGAAGGTACTTTAGGTGTTTGGGGAGGTTATGGAGCGACTTATTATCAATTAATTGTAAAATAAAAACCCCGATATAAATATCAGGGCTTTCATCTAAATGCATTTATATTTTTTACTTATTTTACTGAATCAAGTAAATCTTCGATTGCTTGTTCTAGGTCTTCAAAACCTTCTTCAAAATAAGCTTCGATACTTACTTTAGAATCATCTCCAAACTGAAGAACCATATCTGGTTCAATCCATGTATCAACTGCTTCGTATTCTACCCAATCTTGTGCTTCATCATCCCACTCCCAGTAAGTATATGTTTCTTCAACAACTACACCTTCAAAAACACCAATTGCAATAATCTCGTTTTTGCTCGCATATTTCACTTTAAAGCTTAAGTGATCGTTCATTGCAGTTTCTAAAATTTCAGCTGCACCTTCGTAATCGTCACTTTCTTCTTTTGCTTCAATTGCGTCTAATTCGTCAACTAAACCTTCAACATCTGAAAGGTCAGCTACAAATTTAATATCATATAATTGTAAGCTTACTTCACCAGCAGTTACTACACCAGAAATGTCTTCGTCGTCAGCAGAACTCTCGATATTATCTAAATCGAAGTTACCACTTACACCAAGATTTACAGCTATGATGTTAGAATCACCTTTTTGCAATTTATAACCAGAAGTAACTTCTGAAGTGCTGTTTGTTAAGCTATAAGTTAATGAATATGGGCTTAGCGATAAAGTAGTAGAAACACTTGTTGGAACACCATCTGTGTTATAGCTAATATCGAAACCATATTCCATTACTACTGTACCATCAATTACTAAATCTGCATCTAACTCAGCAGGAAGGTCACCAGTGTAATCTTCATTTTCTTCTAGTGGATTACCAGAGATAGTTACACCACTATAACTGTGAATGGTAAAAACAGCATTATTAGTAGTTCCACCTTCTTCAGAAGGGAATTCGAAAATTACTTTTTCGCCACCTTCTGTGTAATCCCACTCAGAAGTTGAGCTATTCCAAGAGTAAGTACCTTTAATTGAATCGAAAGCTTCTTCAATGCTATCACCACCTTCTGCAATTCTACCTTTTGCTAGGTCTTTTAAGGTTAATTTGCCTAAGCTAAATGCTTTAATATCGTGTAAAAAGTAAGTAGCACTTCTTCTACCATTTACCATTACTTCTTCATCATCATCGAAAGGATCATCCAAATCGAAATAATCTAACAATGTAACTACATAATTTACAGACTCAATGTCTTTCATGCTTTCGAGCTCAGTGGTAAAGTCGATACCTGTTTGCTCTAAAGTTGATTTGTGTGATTCAGCGGTTGCTTCTGGAAAGGTTTCTTCTAATTCTCCAATCTCTTCGTCATCTTTATTACATGCGGTAAAATAGAACAGAGAAAGCACTAAAAGCCAGTTGAAAATCGAGATTCTCTTCATGCTAGGTTAATTAAGTGAATAATTTTTTAAGTAACATTTATTAGCTGTAGGCTAAATAAAAATCACCACCCTAACGGACTTTAGAGCAAAATCACATTTATAAAAAATGAAATTAAATTATCAATATGTAATAAAATTCACGCGAATGAAAATTTAAATCTGGACTGATAAATCAATTTAGTTAATAGGAAAACCTTAAAATTTGAATTTTATCGAAGTAATTTAAAAAAGGTAGTATCTGTAATAGAGAAAGAGTAGAAAACCTCTAATTTTTGAAAGTTGATCTCAAAAAAATGAAAAGTTCACTTTACTGACTAAAAAGTAATAAAAAAGTGTAAAGTAGTGTAAATCACAAAAAGTCTAAATAGTGGCATAAATAAATATTTAACCCTAATTTTAGGCATAACCGCATTTTTTCTAGCACTATGAAATACTATATCTCTATCATTTTATTTATCGCATTAAACTCAATTGTATTAGCTCAAGATAAAAAATTCCATTTTGGAGCTTCTGTCCAACAGTCAATTGCCTATATTTCATCTGAAGATTTTGAAGGTGTAGAAAATAGAACATCCAAAACAGTGGGAGGTTTAACTTTTGAATATTTCCTGAAAGAAAAGTTGTCTTTAGGTGCAGAGCTTTTTTATAGTCCAAACGGTTTTAGTTTTGACAGAAATTACCAAAGTAGCCAATGTGTTAATTATCAGTTCAGATACAACTATTTATCAGTACCATTAAAGATTAGATATAACCTGATAAATATGTTTGAAAAAAGAGGACATATTTTTATAAAAACTGGAATTGCTCCATCTTACTTATTAAGAGCAAAAGTAAAAACAACTGTTTATAGCGAGAATAATGAGATTATTGACAAGAATGAAGTGATATTTAATGATAACATAACAAAGTTCGACTTTGCAGGATTAGGAGAAATTGGACTTAGTACAAAAACTAGTGAAAAGTTTGTCATTTATCTTTCAGTAATGCACAAAAGAAGTTTTAATAGTTTCTCTACAGATGAATTTTTTCCCGACAATCAATTAAAACACAATAGTTTTCATATAATTTGGGGTTTAAACTTTTTATAAATCTCACAATTGATAGGCTTTTAGCTAGATAGTTAAATTCCTTTTGCTAAAAGCTTATCAACCTCTGCTTTTACTTTACCAGATGATGGAATTGGAGCATTTTCGTTTGCGATTAAACCCGACTGATCTACCAAAATAAATCGAGGTACACCTCTTAATACATATTTATTCCAAACAGATTTTTCGTGATTGGCAACTTCTGCATCAATTACATGTAAACCATGTAGGTTTTTATTTTTTATCATCCTCTCCCACTTTTCTTTGTTCTTATCAACAGAAACATACAAAAAAGCCACATTTTCACTTCCTTCAAACTCACTTTCTAGCTGCTCCGAATACGGAAATTGTTCTATACATGGGCCGCACCAAGTTGCCCAAAAATCAATATAAATTACTTTTCCACTTAAGTCACTAAGAGAAACTTTCTTACCTTCTGGTGTAATGCCTACAAAATCTGGAGCTGGCTTGCCCGGTATAATCGCATTCCAATTTCTATATTCATTTTCTAAAGCAGCCGTGTAAGTTGAGTTCCTATAAGTTCTTTTGAAGTTATTCATCAAACTATCAGTGCTTTCACTAATGCCGTTATCCATTATTCGAGATAAGGTATTTTTTGCTAATAGAAACTCTTTTACTTCTTCCGAAATCTCCATATTCTCTATCAATTGATTTGTAACATATGGGATTACTTCTTCAGTCGGTATGGAATCGTTGATATAACCATTTTTCACTTGTGGTAGATTCTTGTATGCTGGTCTTAGCACGTGTAAGTCTAAATACATTTGCGCTGCAATCGTGTAATCAATTGCAGTGAGTTGATTTTTCAGCAAAGTATCTGAAAAAGGAAAAGCAAAATAGGTACTGTCAAGTTTTTTCTCGCTCTTTTCTAGGTTTAAACTATTATTCATTTCTGGATTACCCAGCTCACAATTTTCTTTTAGCCAAACTAAGTTGATTCTGTTTCTATTTTCCAGCGAGTTGCTCAACTCTTGTGGTAAGTTAACTGAATCAATAAAAGCCTGATGAAAATCTCCAATCGCATTTTTTAGGGAATCCATCCGATCAACAAAATGAGGATAATCTAAATTAAAAATCATATTGCCATTAGAAACCACATACTGCTCTCTAATCGCTAGAGATTGCTTTAGATATTGCGATACAGCATTACTTAGCTCAGCCCCTTTTCCAGAAAAATAGATTTCAGATTGATTGACATGCACAGTTAAATCGTCACCGGTTTTGAGGTAAACAGGATGGCTTATATCATCAACAACCAAATAGGCAAGTAATGGAGCATGTAAACTTTCCTCAATTACGAGTTCTCCCAAAGAGTCTAGTTCTTCAATTGTGATAATAGAATCTTGAAAATCTATCGCATTTACTTTTTTCAGTATTACTGACGGTAAGTCAGTTTGAGGTGCAGAAACTCTTAATCTAAATTTATCTTTTAGGTCTTCTACATTTCTTTGAGGTTGGCAATTTGCGAATAGTAATACCGAAAAAATAGAGATTAAAAAATTGACAGTTTGTTTCATGAAATCAGTCTAATGCTTATAATAATTAAAGTGACAAAAGGATTTACCACTATAATGTTAGACAAAGACCTTTAGACCGCTGAGTATATTTTTTTATGAAAAATCGTAATCTTAACCTTGTTTTAAAAGCTTATCTATTTCAGCTTTTACTTTGCCAGAAGAGGGAATTGGTGGATTTTCATTTACGATTAAACCAGACTGATCTATCAAAATATACTGTGGTACACCAGTGAGTAAGTATTTTTGCCAAGCAGATTTTTCGTCTTTTTCTACATCAATTATGTGAATACCAGAAAGGTTTTTAGCTTTCACCATTTCTTGCCATTTTTCTTTATCTCTATCCATCGATACATAAAGAAATACTACTTCATCATTTTCTTCATACGCTTCTTCTAAGATTTTTGCATGTGGAAATTGCTGAACACAAGGGCCACACCAAGTTGCCCAAAAATCCAAGTAAACCACCTTCCCTTTAAAATCGCTTAATAAAACTTGATCACCTTCGGGAGTAAGTCCCATAAAATCTGGTGCTGGTTTGCCCGGTATAATTGAAAGTCGCCTCGTATATTCTTTTTGAATATCGGCTAAATATTTTGAGTCTTTATAATTCCTTTTAAAATCATTAATCAGACTATCAGAACTAGTTGAAATGCCATTTGATTGTAGGTTTGCATATACCTCTTTTGCTGTTAGAAACTCTTTTACATTATGCGGTAACTTCGTCTTTTTTAGCATTTGAGAGGTAATATATGGAAATATATCAGCCTGTGGTATCGAATCATTCACGTAACCATCTTTTACATCTAGCATATTAAATGCAGGCCAAGCTATATTTAAAGTTAAGTAAAGCGCTAATGATTGCGCATATAAATCTTTTGTCAACTCATCTTCTAATAAAGCTGGTTCAAATGGTATTGTGAAATAACTTGTATCGTAATTAACACTCGTATTTTTTTCTCTCCCAAGATTTAGATTTTCGTTTTCATCATAGTTTGCTAGGTCGTTGCTTAGCTTTAATCCAATAAGATTAATTCTATCTCTTAATGCAAGTGATTTTCTGATGTTTTCGGGAAGATTTACCGTATCTGAATATGCTTTGTGGAATTGCTGAAGTGCCATTCTTATTGAATCAATTCTTGCATTAAAATCAGTAGGATTTAAGCGAAAAATGATGTTTCCATTTCCTTCAATCAGTTCTTGATGTATGGAATCACTTTGAAGCAAATAATTATTTACTGCTGAACCTTTACCCGAATAGTGATAAACAACCTCCTCTCCTTTATTAATAATTTTCAATTGGAGATCATCTCCCGGACTGAGGTAAACGGAATAACTTTTATCTTCTATTTCTACAAATGCTCTAAGCGGTAATGCTAGCTTTTCTTCAATTAATAGCTCACCTAATGAGTCTAACTCATAAGTCTTAATTATTGAATCTTGATAGTTAAATGCATTTACGGTTTTAAATATCACAGCTTTAGATTTGCTATCAGTAGCTGAGATTTCCAACTTGAAACTACCTTTAAAAATAGCTGTGCTGCTTTCTGGTTGGCAACTGGCAAAAATAGATATAACAATGAAGAGAATGAGTAAGTTGAAATGGAATTTCATACACAAAATTTTAGGCCTATTTGTATAATACCATACTCATAATTAGATACATTGATTTAACTTTTATAGAGAAAAAAATCTATTTTTGGCTAATTTTCGCATCTTTTATGAAACTCTTGGCGTAATACTAAATTATAGAATCCAACATATACCAACTACAATTTTTCTTCATTTTTTTCAAAAATATTAATGCCTCAAAAAGAAGTTACACTAGTAAATTCAACACATCAAAATACATCTATTTCTACAGATTTTAATCCACAGCAAGAAGAAGAATTCGTTAATAAACTGATTAAAAGTTATCTATACCTCAACAGTCCGCTCAAGCGATATTTAGATATTTTCGGTGCCACAATTGGTCTTATATTTCTTTTCCCACTATTCTTATTGGCATGCCTACTTGTAACTGTTATTGATAAAGTACCATTTCTTTTTAAGCAAGAAAGATACGGTTACAATGGCCAAACATTTACCATGTACAAGTTGAGAACACTTAAAGTAATTGAAAAAAGAGACATGGTAGATCACACCAGAATTCAGAAAAAACCTCAATACTCAACCACTAGAACTGGTAAGTTTTGGCGAATCTCCAGCATAGATGAAATTATTCAATTCTGGTTAGTACTTAAAGGCGATATGAGTTTAATCGGGCACAGACCCATACCTGTTTACTATCTACCACATTTACACAAAATAGAAAACTACAACCAAGCAAAAGTAGATGAATACCTGAGATGTATAAGTTTATACAAACCGGGAATGAGCAGTTTGTCTTCGGTAAATGGCAGAGGAGATTTAAGCATGCAAGAGAAGTTTAGCTATGATTTTTACTATGCACAAAATGCCAGTTTTAGCTTAGACTTAAAACTTTTAATCTTAACCATATTCGCAGTAATTACTGGCAAAGGGGCTAAATAAAGCCTCTTTCATTTTACTCTTTCTTGAAAGTAATTTGCAGGCGTAGTTCCTAAATATTTTTTGAAAGTATGGATAAATGAACTGGTGTTTTCGTAGCCCAAATCAAATGCGATCTCTTTTACAGATTTATTTTCGCTTAGTTGTCTAATGGCTTCAAATAGTTTTAATCGAATGCGCCAATCGCCAAAAGAGATACCCAAATGTTTTAAGAATAATCGAGATAGAGTTCTTGAACTCACACAAGCCAATGCTGCATAATGCTCAATTGTGTAGTTAGCCGAAATATCTCTGAGTAAAGCATCTGTAACTATTTTAACCCTCTTATCGCTACTCGTTGGCAAATAGGTTTTAGTGGGAGTAATCGTGGCAACTTCATCTAAAAATACTGCTAAAACTCTTTTTTGAGGTAAATTGAGCTCTTCTGGATTCGAAAAAGAGATGATTTTATTCATCAAACTTTTAAAAAAACCTGAATGATCAAATGCAAAAGTCGTAATTGGTAGCGCATCAGTTTTTGATGGATCAATAAAAATGGAATCTACTTTTACATTACCTGGAAAGTATACCTGATGTGCGGTGTTTCCGGGTAGCCAAACACTCTGCATCGGATTCACTATCCAAATATTATCAGGAGTAACTACTTCCATTACACCTCTACTACAAGTAATTATTTGAGCTCGTGGATGTGCGTGCATCTCAGCACACTTTGCATTAAGCAAGTTTTCTGAATAAGTAGTGATCGATCTTTCTTCATTCAGCTCATAACCTAAGCCAACCG
>PBYL01000433.1 GCA_002729595.1 Thalassovita sp.
ATTTAGTTTTAATTGGTCAGCATTATATCAATCCGAGGGGTTCTTTTACTTTAACTTCTGGAAGTGTTGGCGAAGATCCAATCAAATTAGCAGCTTCTCTTAGTGCTGTAAATGGTGCCATTGATGGTTTTATTCGAGGTGCAGCCATTGAGTTAGAAGATGGCATTCGTATAAATGCTATTGGGCCAGATGTGGTAGAAGAATCACCAAATTACTTTCCGTTTTTTCCGGGGCACATTCCGGTTACGATGGATCGAGTTGCTCAGGCTTATGTTAAAAGTGTTTTGGGCTTTCAAACTGGTCAGGTTTACAAAGTTTTATAATAAATTTACTTACAAAAAAAGCGCTTCGAAAGGCGCTTTTTTGTTTTCTTATAGATGAGTTTTTTAAGTAGTTTACTTGCTAATTATTTCCTCAAATACTTTTCTTCCATTTCACTATCGTATCTTTTCCCATCTTTTGAAAAGCACCATACATTAGATAATTCTTTTAAAAGGGGAAAGTGATCTTCACCTAACTTCACTTTTTGGTTAATCGTTCTACGAAATTTCCTATTGGCTTCTTGCTTTTCTTTTTTCTCAGTAATTGAGGTGGTTATGCCTCTTATTTTAGTTTTCTTTCTTGATCTACTCATAGATTATCAATAGTATTTTCTAATTATAGGCACTGTAAGGTAAACTCAATTCTATCGGTTACCTCATCATAAAAAACATAAATTACGCCTGTATCTCCCCACATAATATTCGCATTGTCCTCAGAATCGATCTGGAAAAGCAAAGGCAAAGGTTTGTTGTATTGTTGCGGAGCTGCATCTGCTTGTATCCATCGCGGATAACCTCCCAACTGACTTTGATAATCTTGTTCGCCAATCAGTTTTTTTACAACTGTGCCGTAGCTTTCCCAAGGTTTATCTTCATTTAAAACGCAAGATAGTTTTGATGCATTAGTCTCATAAGAGTCTATTCCATCCCAATCTGGAAGAGTTTCGGTAGGAACAAATTTGATTTCGCAATACTTGTTTCTGGGAAGTTCTTCAGGTTGTTCAATAAAATAGATTTTATCTTTATTCAGCTTTTTATAGATCTTTATTTTTAGGCCATCATCTGCGCTATCCCAAGGTGACTCTTCAAAATCGTAAAAAAACTGAATGAGTTCTATGCTTTTTGGAAGCTCCAAATCTGGCTTGTTAAATACCTGAAAGATAAATTGTAGTGGAACACCATTATTAGTCGTTGGCCAGCTTTCTCCAATTTCGAAATAGGGTTGCCCACCAAAGTGAGAATTCAGTTGCGAGTTTTCAGGAGGTCGAGACGCTTTCTGTACCTCCATTTTAGTGGCTGTTTTAATAAGTGGTTTTGCGAGTTTTTCTAAATCTTCAATGGTAGAAAGACCTAAGCGCTCTAACTCAACCTTATATTGATCGAAGTGTGAACTCATGGTAAATCTGATTAATATTTAGTTAAACATGTGTACTAATTTAGCTTAAAATTTCCCCAATAATAGGATAATTATCAGTTTCATTTTTTTCACCCCAATAAAAATGCATATAACTAGCCCAAACATTGTTTTTTCTAAACAATTTAGTGCCTGTAGGCAGGTCAGTGGCATTTTTAAAATCTCCACAAGTAGTTATAGCTGAGTGTTCTATGATGTTTGAATAATGAAATTCATGCCCTCGAAACTCCTGCTCCTTAATAAAGAATTTTCTATAGCCTAAAGAGAGTTTGGGTTGAGCCATAGAAGTTGTATAATCGAAGAAGTTAGCCATGTTATATGCATTGCCTTCTCTATCTTCAATGGCTTTACCTAAATACATCATGCCACCACATTCTGCTAGTACTCTACCACCTTGATCGCAGTAATTTTTAATGGATTGTAACATAGTTTTGTTGGCTGAGAGCTTTTCTAGATACAATTCAGGATAGCCACCAGATAAATAGACAAAATCTACTTTAGGTAATTCTTTATCGTGTAAAGGGCTAAAAAAGGTAATTTCACCAAGTGCTTCAAGTGCTTTTAGGTTTTCATAATAAGTGAAAGAAAAAGCTTCGTCTTTGCTAATGGCAATCTTTAATTGCTTGTTAGAATTGGTGTTTTTTTGCGTTGGATGAACTGGAACAGGTTTCGAAGTAGCCTCAATTATTTCGTCTAAATCGAGGTGTTTGGCAATGTGATTTGATAGGTTTGTGAAGATGTCATTCCATTGTAAATCGGGAGAGGTAACCAAGCCCAAATGTCTGCCGGGGATTTTTACAGTCTCATTTTTGGGAACATAACCAAAAGAGCGGATGCCAACATCTTTACAAGCAGCCTGCAGATATTGATAATGCGAATCGGTATTTACAAAGTTGAAAATTACACCTGCGATATTAACTGTCGGGTCAAAATTTTTGTAACCATAGAGCAGGGGAGCCACCGAATAAGCCATCGCTCGGGCATCTACAACAAGTATCACTGGAATATTGAGCAACTTGGAAATATTGGCTGAACTACCATTACCTCTGTTCGCACCATCAAACAAACCCATTACACTTTCTACAACTGTAGCCTGTTTATTATGAGCATATTGGCTATAAAGCTCTTTCACATGATTTTCAGATGAAAAAAACAAGTCTAGGTTGATACTCTGTTGCCCAGAAGCTTTTGTGTGTAGTTGTGTATCTAAATAATCGGGTCCACATTTAAATGGCTGAACGGATAATCCTTTTGCTTTAAGCGCACTTAATAAGCCTAAGGTTAAGGTAGTTTTACCACAATTACTAGCCGGAGCAGCCACCATAAATTGTGGAATATTTTCAGTTGCAAAATCCTTCATCACAGAGTTAATCTTATTTTCTTTGCCGGTTTAAATTTGGTTTCGGACAAATGTAAAAAGAAAAAGTAGAGTTTATTAAAACTTAAGTTTGACCCCAGAAAAATTCACAATTATCAAAGTTTCTATTTTTCAGGTCTTCTTTTTTAATAAGTATACTAAACACACCTTCATTATTAAATCCATTTTCACCAGCTTGAAAAAGGACGACTCTGTCTGAGAAAGTATAGGCTTCATTCTCCTCTTGATGTAATTGGCAATGAGTGAAAATGCCAAAGATTTTAGATTGATTTGTTCCGGCAACATAATTCCATTCGCTGAGTAAACCAGTGAATCTATCTTGCCAATTTTCTTTATCTGCTTTGATTTTTTCTATAAGAATTCCATCCCAAAAGTTAATGTCTTGCTGTACAATGTGTCTTACTAGAGAGCTATTTGGTACATCACTATAAATTACTTTACCTTGTGTCATGTAGTGATTGGTAAAAAATATTAGCTGTCCTTTTTTCGGAAGTAGATTGCTTTTATCATAAATAGAAAACTCAGCAAGATCAATTTGCCCTGCATAGTATAGCCCTTTCGGATATTCCATCCCTTTTGGTAAATCAATAATGGGACCTCCATATCTAGACTGGCCTAACTCAACTTTAATGTCTTTGTGGCTAACATATTCATTTTTTTTCATCCAAGATTGGTGTCCAATGGAATCAGGATAGTATTTTGGTGTTTTGGCAGAAAATGAAATAATATCAAACTCTATATTTTTTGGACCACAGCTATTTAGTGCATAGAGTATAAAAATTAAGAAAAAAAATGGCTTCATTTAATTCAAGAAGATTATTGACTCTTGAATATACATCAGCTTTTACAAAATCAAATTACCATTTCATTATCAATCTCCTAAATACCAACCAGAAGATGCTGCAACCAGAAAGTTTTCATTCCCTTTTAGTTCGGTGATGGGGATTTTTGTTGGCAAACCATTATTCCATTTTACCCAGTTAGATGTAATGTCTTTTTTGTAAATTCCATCCCATTGCCCTGCTAGTGTGTAATTGCTTGTTTGAACTAATTGAAAAGTATACATGCCTTTCGGAATGCCTGCTTGATCGTTGTACCAAGTCTCTCCATCATCTGTAGAAGCGTATAATTCATTATAAGCCAAGGCAAACAAGGTTTTATCCGATGCACTTATATTATGGAAAGAGAAATCTAGTGAAAGCTTTTGCCAGTTATGTTCATTAATTTTCGATTTAAATCCACCCTTGTTAGTCGCAATAAAAATGGTGTTATTTAGAAATGTAATGCCATTTACTTGTAAGAGTTTATCTCCAAATTCTTTTTCCCAGTGATTGGTAAACAGGTTTAATGTAAACAGCCCGCCATTGGTGCAAGCATATATTTTGTCTTCGATCTTCGCTATTTTACGGATAATGAGATTATCTAAACCAAAGTTATATTGTTGCCAATTTGTGCCATTATCTGTAGAAAGGAAAATGCCTTCTCCATTCGTGCCGGCATACATATATCCATCTAAAATAAGCAAGGCATTAATGTCGAAAATTGAGGGAGTATTTAAGGTTTTGTTCCATTGAGATGTGCTTACATCGTACAAAAACAAGCCATTCTTCTTTGTAGAAATTCCCAATGTATTGCCAGATAGAGATAAGTCGGATAACATGGCTCTTTCTGGTATTCCGTTGCTGATATTTTGCCAACTTAAACCATTGTTATTAGAAAGATAAATGATGCCTTTATTCGCTTCAGGCTGATTTTGATTATTTAATGAGTTGATGGATTCTGTTTGCTGCGAGTGATTTAATATAATCAGATTGAGCAAAATAATGAGAGCAGATAGTTTCATCGAAAAAGTAATTTTTGTATTGACACTGTAAGGAATTTACAGACTTAATTTACAAAAATTTTGGATGAATATGTCAACTTTTAAATAAGGTTTGGTTCTAATCAGAACTTTCCGGAATGGTATGAATAAAATCTTTAATATTGATGTGTTCTTGATTGCCTTTTTCAGACAATCGACTTCCAAATAATAGTTCTTCAACCAAATATAGTTGTTTCAATAAAATGGTTAGTCGCCAACTGTTATCAATTACTTGCTTTTTGAAGTAATGAAAATACTCAAGTGATTTCGCTAATTTAAATTTGTATAGCTGAATTGGGATGGGTTTGTTGATTTCACCTTTAAAAGGTGCGACTAGAATGGCTTGATGTTTTTTTAATTCAATAGAATTGTTGAGATAAGTAAAACTTAAGTCTTTTATCTCAACAATTCCATGTATGTGAAGCTCGAATAGCGTTTTCCAAATTAATGTATTTGAAGAGGTTTTTCTATTTATTAAAATCAGTTTTTCAGCAATAGTTAATTCTTCAAACATATTTAATTGGCTTAGCTTTACTCTACCTCTTTCACTTTGTTATTTTTGATTTTTACAATAATTCCGTGCTCACCATCCCAACCGCAACGGAAATCAAGATGTACTTCATCTTTTTCTTCCGGAATTACAATAGTATCAATACGAAGATTTCTTTTAATGAATTCTTCATCTGTAAAGGTTGTATTATGGAAAAGCTCGATGGTTTTTTTCGCGTAAGAATAGTGTTTCCCAGAAGCATAAGCTCCACCATTGCCAAATGTATAATTTACCAAAGTACTTAAAATCTCTTGCTCTATATTACCTGAGTTTTTAATCAATTTTTGAAGCGCAGTGAGATTCACTTTTTCCTCGTCAGTATAAATGGTAATGTGCTCTGTACCTCTAAAAGGTTTTTCGTAATATTCATAATTGGAGTTCGGATCGTACCAAGCACCAGGAGGGTTAAGTGGGTCTTCAAAGTTTTCTGGATTGTATAATTCATAATACACATTCCAGTCCTTGCACATAAAGTTGTCTATCTCGATTTGATTCTCTTTCGGTAGTGATTCTTTTAGTGTGTCAAAAAAATCAGGGTCTGTTATTTTCATTGCTGGATATTATTTAATTGAGCAGCAAAAATAAAGAAGAAAACAACAAATATTTCTAATTCTTTAATTCTAAATTATCAAGAAAATTACCCTGATTTTTCAAGATGTATGTTTGCTTTTTTCTTAGTAGAAGACTTTTAGTTTACTGAACTTGTAAACAGCCATAATGAGTAGACCGATACCTGTTCCCATCAGTAATCCATTAAAAAAATCTGGCATACTGATATAATGATTTGCTATTTGATCGAAGGAAATCAACAGAATTCCTATAATAAGCAGTGTACTTGGTTTTTTGTTTTGAGTGTTCATGGTAGTAAAATATAGTAATTGACTAATAGTAATTTAATATGTTAGTTACAGTTTTTATGAATTTTTTACAAATCTGCTAATTTTTTTTAGAGTAATGTTATGCAAATCTTCCATAAAATGACTTACAATAGTGTAAATTGATAAATAACAAGATATACAACCTTACTTATTTTTAATTATGAATTGATTTTTGAATTTTACTCATTCACAAACCTCTCCAATCCATTTTTGATCGATTTTACCCGAATCATCTATGTGAAATACAGCACCTACAACACAACCATTAGGGCCAGTAGAATCTATCAAATAGCGATAATCAAAGCCCATATCTATAGGTTCACCCAATACATGTTTTACATAACCTGTATCTAAATCTTCTTCCATAAGGTCAAGCACTTGGCTTAAGCTTTTGTAGTCTTGATGCTGTTGATAATGCAGTCCAAATTGTTCAATTTCTGATATTTTATTGCATCCTGCAAAAAGCAAAAAAATGATTATGCTATAAAAAAAATCTTTTTTCATAAAACCTAAGATACATTAAATATCTGTGCTAACAATCTGTACATGTATATAATTTATAGCCTTTTGAATAGAAACTATTCTACCTTTTTATAGCACTAAAACACATAAAAGCCGGAAAAGCATTTAACTCTTCATAATGTCTTGGGTCAGCTTGCTTGAAGGCTTCAATGGGTTTAGGTTCTAGAATTTTTTCTATTAAAAATCCATTGTCTGTAAGCGGTGTTATGCAATCATTTAAAGACCTTCTGTAACTGTGCATTTCTATCGGTTTGCCAAAGCCAGACCAAGTACATTTTACTGGTTCTACTTCAAAATATTTGTTGGATTTAAAGTAAATGTATTCAAAAAATGGATGCTCTATTGAAATTACTAATCGACCAGCAGGTTTTAAGACTCTGTAAAATTCCTGCATTGTTTGGTTCCAATCTACCAGATAGTGCAAAGCTAAGGCACAAATTACCATATCGAAAGATGCATTTTCAAACATATCGAGCGGTTGCGATAAGTCGTGTACAAAGAAGGAGTTAGGTGCATTATTCCTTTGTTTGGCTAACTCAATCATTTTTGGGCTTTGGTCAAAACCTGTTACATGAGCGCCTTTTTTCATCAATTCTTCAGCGTACTTTCCTGGGCCACAAGCGGCATCGAGCACAGATTTACCTTGTACATCTCCGACTAAACTTAAAGTATTTGGGCGGTCATAATAGGCATTGTGAGGTTTGGTATCTATTAATGCATTATAGCTTTCTGCCAATTCTTCGTAAGCTTGCTTAATTTTTTCTTTGCTCATATCTCTTTTGATTTTGTAAGTAAATATCCTGCTGCTAAAAACCAACCTGCAATACTGAAAATAAAAATTCTGAATCCGAAAACACTTGTAAAAACAAAACTGGTAGCCAAACCAATTAGCGTGAGTAAAATGAGCAAAAGCCCATACATACCAATCCATTTGGGCATTTTATTCTGTATTATAATGATGATAGAATAGAGTAAAATTGCCAAACAACAAGCACTGATAAAAACATAATCTAATGATTTATTAAAGCTGAAACCAAACTTGATGACCGCTTTTAATAAGTTTTCATTTGCCTCAATATTTTCAGCATATTGGTTTAAAAAATAGGGGATAGTTAGTCCATTAATAATGGCGGCAAACATGGCTGCAATTAAACCAAATAGCATTATCAAGAATGCTAAATTGGACAATCTACCTTTGTCTATTAAACATTGAGATAAACCATAAAAGCCAAATGCTAGCATCGGTATGCTAAGAACACCAATTGAATGTGAGATAATGGCAATGTTTGTAATTTGGATGATGTGATGCATGCTTCCTCCAGTTGGATGCAATACCATGGTTGTGATAATTAAGATAGCTCCAGTGATGAGAGAAGCACCTGAAGTCCTGTAAAATTGATTTTCCATTTTGATGATTTCTTTAGAAAATCAAATATCTCTAGCAGCTTCGAAAACAGACGTTGATCGAAATCAATAAATCAATTACGGTTTTGAAAATCTGTTTCTAACACGGCTCAATGTTTCAGGTGTAATTTTTAAATATGCTGCGATTAACCTTTGTGGGAATTTTTGTAGGAGAGCTGGTTTATTATCGAGTATATATTGGTATTTTTCGTCTGGAGAGTAGTTTTTATCAAAGAACTCAACCCGAGAAGTAGCTTGGTCTAAGAACTTGCCTAGCTGTAAAAATACCTGTGAAAGCCCAATCAACTTATGAATAGAATCTATGGAAAGAGAATAAATAATACTTTCTTCATAAGCTTTAATCGTGTACTCAGAAGGTTTTCTTGAACTAAAACTTTTGTGATTGATTACCCAATCGTTGGCGATATTCAAATCAAAAACATGTGTATTAATATCTGAATCAATATCGAAATGAACTATAGCTCCTTCAGCTACAAACGAAAAAGTGGAACAAACTTCTCCCTTTTCAAGCAGTACCTCATCCTTTTCTAATTTTTGCAAAACAAGCTCATCTTGAAGCATCAATAAGTCCCTCTCTGAGTATCTACCATTATGCTTTAGATATTGAATAACAGGATTTTCTTCCATATTAAAATATTTCAAAAATCTAAAACTAACAATTTAAGGCAAATAACAGGTGTAAAGAAAGCTTTACTAGTTGCTTCATGAAGTTACCTCATGAGAAACTTTCTCTCTCTTCTTAGGCTTAAAGCTCTTTTTAGCAGCTTGTGTTTTTCTTGGGTTTTGAGCAGAATTTGTGTCTTTTGCTGACTTTTTCTTCTTTCTTCTACCATACCAAATGTAGAATCCAGTTATCGGCAAACTAGCTACGATTAAGCTTGCGAAAAAGGCTAGTAACTTTCCTGCAAAACCCAATATAGCTCCGGTATGGATATCGTAATTCATTCTGAAAACTTTATCAGAATTATCTAAATCTGCTTGTCTACCATATAAGTGATCTACTGGAATTTCTTCTAAGGTATACTGATCGAAGTAGCGATAATCTACTTGCCAATAAGTACTTGCATCTGGGTTAGCATTGGCTGCAATTGGACCTGTTTTGGTCTCCGCAACGTGCACTTCGATAGATTCAGCAGCCGGATATTCATCAAGCATTTTATACCAGATTTTATCAATGGCTGGTAGGTCGGTACTAGCTGTTAAAGTGGCAATATTTGTTGTATCTGATTGAGGCTCTAAATACATAATCGATTTCTCTCCACCTAAAGCTACATAAGCACCTTGGGCAAACCATTGGAAGCCCCAAACTAGCCCGGTTAAAGCCAAGATTAAAGCGATAAAGTAAGAGTAAAAACCAAGTACATTATGCAGATCATAGTTTTTTCTTCTCCATCTTGCACTCCATTTAATACTGAATCGCTGTTTTGCAGCAGCTTTGTTTTTAGGCCACCAAAGTACAATACCAGTTATGAGCATCACCACAAAAACAAGCGTAGCATAAGCAACTACAGGCTGCCCAATTTCTGGAGGTAACCAAAGATAAAAGTGACCATCTAGTATAAACTGAAAGAAATCTTCTTCCATGTTTTTTACTTTGAGTACTTCACCTGTATATGGATTCGCAAAAACGTAGAAATAATGATAGTTGGGAGCAAAGTCATAATAAATAATCTCAACAGCTTTATCGGCTCCGGGATAATTGATGCCGTGAAGGTGTTTCCCCGGAAGTGTTTCGTGAGCAACTTTTTCAAAATAAGAGGGAGGTAAAACAGCTTTGTTTTCTACCTCAACTGATCTATATGATTCAGTAAGGTCTCTCAATTCAGCTTGAAAAGCATAAAAACAACCAGTAATAGCGATTATAAAAACAATAATTCCAGAAATTAAGCCCAACCATAAGTGGACGAATCCCATAATGCTCTTAAATTTTCTGTTGTTCTTTTTGCTGCTCATTTATGCTATGTTTATTTAGACTCAATATAAATAAAGTCCTAAAACTAAACTAGCATACTTGTAAAAACAACAGTTTTCACCAAAATTTAATGATTAAATGGGTTTATGTGAAAATTAAGAGTGGAGTACAAGTAAAAAGTCCACATAGCTATGTGGACTTTATCTAAGAAGGGTTTTAAGACTGTTTTAGTAATACTTGATTTACTGGAAGTTCTCGAATTCTTATGCCAGTTGCTTTGTTTATAGCATTTACAATGGCAGCCGTTGCTGGACCTTGCGCTGCTTCCCCTGCACCTAATGGAGGTTGATCTACTCGGTCAATCACTTCAACTTCAGTTTCAGGCGCATCATTATATCTGAAAATTGGGTAACTAGCCCAGTCTATGCTTGTAATATGGTTTTCATCGAATTTTACAGCTTCTTTTAAAGCCCAGCTAGCAGATTGAATCATACCACCTTCGGTCTGGTTCTTTAATCCATCTGGGTTAATTGTTTCTCCTGAATCAATTACCGCCCACATTTTTTTGACCTTTACAGCTCCATTCTTTCTATCTACAAAAACATGCGCTGCAACTCCACAATAAGAAGCTGAATTTTTGTATCTGGAAAAAGCAAAACCTAAACCTTCGTTTTCTGCTGTTTTTACATTTCGCGTATTGGTTTTCAGTTTCTGCAAACAATACAAAGCACGAGCATCTTTTAAATGCATGGTTCTAAAATCTACTGGCTCAATATTCGCCTTTTCTGCCAACTCATCTATAAAACATTCTATGGCAAAAATGTTCGCGTAAGCTCCTAATCCTCTAAGCGCAGACCTTCTAAGTGGACCAGTAAATATGTGAGATTGCAATTGCATATTCGTTATTTCATAATAAGGTTCAGCATTTCTGGTAGCTCCACCTCTAAAACCAGAGGCTGGTCTTTTGTAACCTTTGTCCATATAGCGAGCAGGTAAAAGGTTTTCAGTATTTCTACCGGGTCTGGTGCTGTGCCCATCAGACCAGAGATCGTATTTCCAACCTTGTATTCTACCATTCTCATCTAAACCAGCTTCTAATTGCATGAGCATGGCCGTGCCAAAAGGCTCCCAACTATTTTCTTCTTCGCGCATCCATTGCAATCGAACATGCTTATCGGGATAATGCATAGCAAGAATAGCAGCTTCTGCCGCAACATCATCAGCCGCATTATGGCCATAACAACCAGAGCCGGGCACTCCTTGAATATGAATATTATCTTCAGACATTTCCAATAAACTAGACAAAGTACTTCTGAGCGGATAAACTCCTTGGCTGTGCGTCCAGATGTGTAGTTTGCCTTCCTTAAACAAAGCAATCGCACAAGATGGTCCATTAGCAGCGTGCATGATGTATGGTTTAAAGTAGCTGGCTTTATGTTGCACTTTGGCCTGTTGAATGGACGATTCCCAATCGCCAGAAGCTGTGTCTGTTTCAGTATCAGCAGGCAGAAATTGAATCAATTCTTTGAGAGGAGTATTAGCCGGAAGTGTATCTGGATTTTCCCATTGTGCATTTTCTTTGATCGTCTTAGCCATTTTAATTGCCTGAAATTCTTCTTCTGCAATCACACCAAGAAAGCTTCCTACTTTTATGAGTTTCTTAAATCCTTCCTCTTTTTTCACAAGGTTTTCATCTACAGAAACTAGCTTAGAAGTATAAGTTGTTGGTCTTATAATGCGTGCATGCACCATTTCTTCAAAGCGCAAATCATGTATAAAATGTAACTTGGCTTGTACGATGTCTGCAATGTCTTTTCTTGGGATAGGCTTGCCAACTACTTTCCTTTCAGTTTTAGCAAATATGGTTTTAGGTTCGCCAACTTTTTCAGTGAGTTGTTTTCCTTTTAACAATTCAAATAAGCTAATCTGCTTATGTCCACCGCTTATTGTTGCATCTTTTAAAGTCAAGGCGTTTTGTTCAACCTCTAATTCTTTGGATGCTAAAGCTATTAATTTTTCTCGGGTGTAAGCGGCCGCTTTTCTTACAGACATTGCGCTCGTTTCTATCGATCGGCTACCAGCTGTATAACCTTCGTTGGGAGTTATTCCAGTTTCAGCCACATGAATTTCTATCAAACTCAAATCTGTATTTAACTCTTCAGCAGCTACTTGCATAATCGCGGTTTTTACACCTTGACCAAGCTCCATTTTACCAGTAAGGATTTTCACCTTGCCATTTTCGAGAATTTGTAGCCAAGCATCAACTCTACTGGCATCTACAGCATTATTGCTAATTTTTTCAGATTCTGTAGCATCACTTCTTTGAATACAACTGCTGCCAAACATGGTAAAACCAATACTGATAAATCCTGCAGATTTAATAAAAGTTCTTCTTGATGTTTTAAGATTTTGCATAGATATTTTCAGTTAAGGTTAAAGTGAGGCAGCCTTTTTTATAGCCCTAATTACTCGTGAATGCACACCACATCGACATATATTGGTTTGTAGCTTATTTCTGATTTCTTCATCAGTTGGATTGGCATTTTCTTCTAAAAGAGATACAGAGGCGATGATCATTCCATTGGTGCAATAACCGCATTGGGCGGCTTGTTCATCGATAAAAGATTGCTGAACGGGATGTAATTGACCAGCTTCATCTGCAAGACCTTCTAAGGTGACTATCTCTGCATTTGCGGCTGCACTTGCAGGTATTTGGCATGAGGGAACAGATTTTCCATTAAACAAGACCATACATGCACCACATTGCCCAAGTCCGCAGCCGAACTTAGGACCATTTAATGCCAAATTATTTCTTAAAACATAGAGTAAGGGTGTGTCTGGTGTTGTGTCAATAGTTTGTTCCAGTCCATTCACTTTCAATTTAATGGCTTCTTTCATGAGTTTCAGTTATTGATTATATCAGCAATAAATGCTTTTAATTAAATGTGCTTTTCTATTTAATAGAAGGTTGTTATATTTCAGATAATCAAATAGTTACAGTACTTTTAGTAAGTATTTATTTAAATAAAAAAATGTTTATTTCATAAATTGATTACTTCTTGAAAGTTTTAAGTACGAGATGAAAAAATACAAACATCCAATCAAATAATATGAAATAGGTTTAAACATAACAAAGTATATATCTGTTTTTTATACAATTTGTTTCTCAATTGAATCCTAAATTGCATAGTACAAAAACTAGGTGTTAACAGTAGAAGCTAAAATTGTATATTCTTTATAATAAACTTACTTCATACGCTTTTTAAATTTAATCAAAAAGGTGCAGATATGAACGTAAATGAAAACCACTATCTAAAAGAAGAGCTTTATAAATTGATTAAAACTAGTGATGAAATTTTTGATTTCATTCAGTCAAGCACTTTAGATGGATTGTGGTATTGGGATTTAGAGAATCCGGAAGAAGAATGGATGAACGATACTTTTTGGACTACTATAGGCTATGAGCCATCAGAAATGCCTCATAAATCGTCTGCATGGCAGGATAAAGTTTACCCAGAAGATTTACAAGCAGCCTATAAAAATGTTGGGGAGCACCTTGCAGATCCTACTAAACCATTTGAGCAAATTTTTAGATACATTCATAAAAATGGTTCTACAGTTTGGATTAAATGTAGAGGTTTGGCGGTTAGGGACAAAGATGGTAAACCTATAAGAATGTTAGGGGCACACAATAATATTACAGCCCAAAAAGAACAAGAACTTGCACTTATTAAAACCAATAATAGGCTTAACGAGATTCTTTCTAGCACTGGTGATATTGTATTTATCTTAGATAAAAAGCTTAAAGTTATAGAGCTTTTTAATAGAACAACAGGTGAAAATCATATTCAAAATTTAGAAGTTGATAAGAAAATTAGTAATACTAACCTTTCAAAAAATACCATCACCATTATAAAAAATACTATCAAAACGCTTTCTGAAAAGAAAAAAAGGGAGCAGTTGGCTTTTGAAATTGATACTCAAGATGGAAGCCAATGGTACGAAATGGTGATAACAAGGTTAGCGACAACAGAAGTTGATAATGAAGAGATTATTTGTGTAATTCAAAACATTACGAAACGGAAAGCTGCCGAAAAGCAATTGATCGAGAAGACGGAAGAGTTAAATAGTTTCTTTTCTGTAGCGGTAGATTTACTTTGCATTTCAGACCTAGGTGGCAGATTTATTAAAGTAAATGCTTCTTGGACAGACGCACTTGGCTATTCTGTGGAAGAATTAAATGGCTCTTATTTTATTGGTTTTGTTCATCCAGATGATGTAGCAAAAACGATGGAGGTAATGGGGAGGCTAGCTGCGGGTAAAAAAATCTTGAGTTTTACGAATAGATATCTCTGTAAAGACGGGACTTACAAATATTTAGAATGGAGATCGAAACCAATTGGGGATTTAATTTTTGCCATAGCCAGAGATATTACTGAAAGCAAAATTGCTGCAGATGAGCTTCAATTGACAAAGGAACTCTTAGAACAAACTAGTAAAGTTGCTGGTGTTGGTGGTTGGAATTTGGACTTGGTAAATCAACAATTAACTTGGTCAGATATTACTAAAATTATTCATGAGGTTGAGCCAGACTACGAACCATGTTTAGATCAAGGAATCAATTTTTACAAAGAAGGTAGTAGCAGAGAAATAATTACTAAGGTGGTTGATGAAGGTATTAAAACTGGAAAAGGTTGGGATGTAGAATTACAAATAACCACTGCAAAAGGGAACGATAAATGGGTGAGGGCGATAGGTATTCCTGAAATAGAAAATGGAGAATGTAAGCGTATTTATGGTACATTTCAAGATATAGAAAAATCTAAACAGGCTAAAGAAAAATTAGAAGAGGCTTTAAGTCAGGCTGAGCAAGCAGCAGAAGCGAAGTCAGCCTTTTTGTCTAATATGTCTCATGAGATCAGAACGCCGCTTAATGCCGTAATCGGAATGACCCACTTGCTAATGGGCAGCAACCCAAGGCAAGACCAACTTGAAAAGCTAAAAACTCTCAAGTTTTCTGGCGATAATCTTCTGGCTTTAGTAAACGACATTCTGGATTACAATAAAATAGAATCTGGCATGATCAATTTTGAGAACATTCCATTTAGTTTGTTCGAAATGACACATAGCCTGAAACAAGCTTTTACCTTTAAAGCAGAAGAAAAAGGCATTAAACTTAAAATTCAGTTTGATTCTGATATACCCAAAGTGATTAAAGGTGATCCTACACGCTTGGTGCAAATCCTCAATAATTTAATGGGCAATGCCATCAAATTCACAGAAAAAGGCAAAGTTGGTTTATATATAGAATTGCTCGAAGAAAATGATAGCCAGCTCTTACTACAATTCGAAATAAGCGATACTGGCGTTGGTATTTCTCAAGATAAAATTGATGTGATCTTCGAACGATTTACACAGGCTAATGAGAGCACGACTAGACAGTTCGGAGGAACAGGACTTGGTTTGTCAATAGTTAAAAAGCTATTGGAATTGCAAGAAAGTAATATCGAAATTGAAAGTGAATTGGGTAAGGGTTCACGCTTCAAGTTTAAACTAAGATTTGATAAAGCTGAAAAAAATCTGCATTTGGGTGAACCAGATGATGATAACTTTGGAGACCATACCAGTTATAATTTGGAAGGTTTGAGAGTATTGTTAGTCGAAGACAATATGACCAATAGATTGATTGCCACAGAGTTTTTAAGTAAATGGAATGTAGCTTTAGATTATGCTGAAAATGGTTTTGAGGCAGTTGAGAAAGTAGCTGCAAATGATTATGATGTAGTATTGATGGATATACAGATGCCAGAAATGGATGGCTACCAAGCAACCATGAGAATAAAGCAATTGGGAGAAGATAAGGCAAAAATTCCAATATTAGCGATGACGGCTTCAACTATGCTAGAGGTAAAAAACAAGATTAGGGAAATGGGTATGGAAGATCATATTTTAAAACCATTTAACCCAAAAGAGTTGAATGCTAAGCTGGCTAAGTTTGTGAAAATGAAAAAGCAAAACCATTAAATTTCTATTTTAATGCAGGCTAATACTTTTTAATTTTCTATTTTCAAGCCAAATTAAAACTTGAAAATATGAACTGGAATAGCAAATTAGTTGAAAGTTTTGGCTGGAATGGTGAAATAAAAAACAAAGAATCGAAAGCAAAGATTGCGAAATTAATAGCTGATAAAGTGAAAGACGGCGATGTGATTGGCTTTGGTTCTGGTTCTACAAGTTACATGGCAATTTTAGAGATTGCAGAAAAGATCAAGAAAGAAAACCTAGATGTAAAAGCTATTCCTACCTCACACGAAATTGAGATTTTGTGTATCAAACTAGGCATACCTACCATTGCATTTAACGATGGCAAACCTGACTGGGGCTTTGATGGTGCCGATGAAATTGACCCACAAAACAGTTTGATTAAAGGGCGTGGCGGAGCGATGTTTCGAGAAAAATTGATAATGGCTGCTGCGGAAAAGACCTACATTTTAGCTGATAAATCTAAATTGGTAAACACATTAGGAGAGAAGTTTCCGGTACCTGTAGAAACTGTTCCATCAGCATTGGCAAGTGTCGAGAGTGCCTTGCTGAAATTAGGAGCATCTGAAATTACCCTCAGACTAGCAGCTCATAAAGATGGTCCAGTAATCACCGAGAATGGTAATTTTATTCTCGATGTAAAATTTAACAAAGTATCGCCAACCCTAGAAAAAGACATCAAACTCATCCCCGGAGTACTCGAAAGCGGCTTGTTTATGGGCTTTAATGTAGAGATCGTGACGGATTGATTGGAAGAATTAAACCAAGGGATTAGGATATATCCCAAAAAAATAAA
>PBYL01000434.1 GCA_002729595.1 Thalassovita sp.
CCAGAAATGCCGCTGACACTCTTGCGATTCTTAATCTTTTTTTGTAATCGGATATAGATAACCCTGTAATTCGCTTGAACTGGTTTGATAAATAGTGTACACTACTATAGCCCAATTGTAACGCAATTTCACTTACATTAAGCTGATCATAATCCAGTAACTCCTTTACCTTTTCAACCCGCAAAAGGATGTAGTATTTTTCCAGTGTATGCCCGGTCTGCTTAGAAAAAATCTTGCTTAGATAATTGTAATTCTTGCCAATTTCTGAAGAAACAAAATCCGATAGCTTTTTCGCATTTTTACCTTCCTGCTCTAAATGCTTCAGATAAGCCAGTACGGCAGTTTTTGCCTCTTCGGCTAATATGCTATCCGCATCGTATAGCAGTTCAAACCCAAATTCTTTGAGCTTATTATCTACAATATGAAGTGTAATAGCCTTTGGCAATGTAACCTCGGCATAACCCAGCTTTACAGCTTGCACCTCAGCACCTAACGCCTTTAATTCATTTTCTACAACCATTATACACCGGGGACAAACCATATTTTTTATATGTAGTGTAGTTGTCATTTTACAGTAGCTTTATTTTTTCGGTATGGAAGTTTTTTGACCTTGCGCACTGTAGGTGAAGAAATGTAAAATAACACGAATCCTGATAGTACCGTCAGTAAGCCGAACGCAGAAAACGATCTTAGCAGCCAATTATTAAAGTCATCACGGCTCTCATAATCCATGGTATGCGTCATCCATAAGAAATCAAACCACCGCCAGCTTCTATGTCGTACCCGTTGAAAACTTCCATCTGTAGCCGATACGTAGGCCATTAGATTAGGCGATTGCTGATAACTAATCGCCCAGGCAGGTAAAGGCCGTCCTCTGTACTCGTGATGATCGGTAACTTCAGTTATGTACTGTGCATCTTCAACCTGAAACTGATCGGCTACATGCTCATTAGCAATGGTAATTGCCTCATCCTTAGAAATATCATGCTTCAAGTCACCGGTGCTGGCATGAATAAGATATGTTTCATTAATCCAATAATAGGGCTCGCCATCAATGAACTTGAGCACTAAAGAGCTTACCTTGAGGGTTGAATCTATCTGATCCAGGCCAATTAGACCGGACACGGCATGCTCGGAGGGCGGTTTTAAAAAGTGATCACCGTGAATCTCGTCAATGTCTGTCCAGCTAAAGTATAATCCGCTAATTGTCCAGAATAAAAACTGAACACCTATGATGACGCCAAGGTAACGGTGTATTTTTCTGATATAATAATTCCTGTTTTTTTTCATTCACCAATGCATTTCTGATATGCCTCACCTTATGCTTTTGAAGCAGTCTTGAAGGCCATACTATTATTTTAAACTTAAAAGTAGAGCAGAAATAGAAGTATCTCTACTTCGGGAAATTCAGTAAGTAGAAATGATAGGCTAATTCAAAAATGACTGGATAAAGATTCGGATGTTAATATTCTTAAAGGGGGGAGCTTTAAGTCGTATCCATTTAATCCAGTGGTTGGTATTTAATAGGTATGTAGAGTAAGCAGTCCACAACTCATTACTCACAAATACTTTCAACTCTTTCTGTCCTAGGTCAATCAGGCTAAATTCACCAGCCTTTTTGTACAGGTAAATTTGGCTTATTGAGTCACAGCACTTTTGTGTTGGACAGCAACCTCTCTTATCTTCCGAATCACTTTTTGTATGATGATCTTCATTACCTCTATGCGGTTTTGATAAATCACTTTCTTCATTGTGGTTATGCTGCTTAACCTCATGAACATCAGCTAATGGAGGGCAACTTACTTCTTCAATGCAGAAACAACTTCCCATGCCACAGGCAATACGAATAGCCCCGGTACTTACAAAAAGTACCAGTATGGCAATCACAAGATTTTTATTTCTTACAAATTGAAGCATTTACCTGAAATGGATATATAAATATAATAATTAAGCCGGTACATTTAAAGGTATACTTAATGCTTATCCAAATAAGCATTATAGTTTCCTTCAGAAGAAAAATACAGGACTTCCCTTTGCTGTCCCGGTTTAAAAGCAATGAATGCCTCTGCTTTATCCACCTTTTCTCCTGAATAAGGGTCTATGGTGTACCGCACATTGTCGGTATTCTCTTTTATTTTGGCAACGCACATTTGGCAGCAGCCATAGTAGGTTTTACCTTCCGCCTCAACCGGAATTTGCTCTATGCCCATAAAGGCATCATTGACCATACAAACCAGTTCGTTCGGTATTTGCTCATTATCCTTTACTTCAACCGGAATTCGGTTAAACACATCAGAAAATTGCCAGAAAAGGCCTCCAATGATTAAAAGGCCAAATCCAGAAAGTATTATTATTGATTGTCTGTCCATAATTGAAAAGATTTATTGTTATACATACTAAGTATTAGACGGGCACCTTACCTGTATACACGACACCTTCTATCTTGTTAGTTATTTCTTAATTCCTTCATAATAGCAAAATGACCCTATCCTGGTATTGATAAAGGCCGTCTCTCGCACATCCGAGAAACCAGCCTCTCTAATGTAATCTGGTAGTAAACCTTTTACATTAGCCGTAGTGGTTTTGAAACCGTCCAGCAACTGCACAGTGTAGAAAGCTATTCGCATCCATTGAGTTTTTGCCTTACCCCAATCGCCAATAATAAGTTTACTTCCAGGCTTCAGTACACGATGCAACTCCTTCAAGCTTTCCAGTTTGACCACCTCATCTAACTGATGAAACACAAGACAGCTATAGGCCTTGTCAAATTCCGCATTATTATAAGGAAAAGTGCCACCGTCATAGAGCCGAAGATCAACACATATATCTCTATCTCTGAGCTTGGCGAAAGCTATACTACTGACCTTTGGGTCAATGTCCAATCCGTGAAAATGAGAATTGGGGGACTTTTGAGTAGCTAACACAAGATTAGCCCCAGTACCAAAACCAAATTCAAAAATCTTTTCATCAGGTTGGGGATTTAGCTTTTTGATCAGCAACTTCCTGAATTTCTTTTCCGGCATGGTCAGGCTAATAGTAGTATCATAAAGTCCTGTCAGGAAATTAAAACCTAATGCAGGGATAAATTTAGGTATTGTTTTACTCTCTTTGTTTTTCATTTTTTCTTTCAATTGCCTTCGTAATAAGTCCTCCCATCCTTGACTGACCAAACATTTGTCGGAACCAAATGCACAAAAGACACAACACTGATCAGTGGGTGTTACAATTTCACTTTCGCATTCCCTACAATAAAAACTCTGCTGACCCTTATCCATGGGTAACTTTTGAAGCTGTGTTGCACCACAAACAGGACATCTAAGCGCAGAATCAAAGAAGAACTGAGACATAAAAGTGATTTCAACATTTTGCTAAAGTAATTATGACCTAATTCTAGAGATTAGCTTAGCAGATGCCGCACTAATTTTATTGAAATTGTTTTTCTTCATGAAATTGCAGATTTGGTGCCTGCAGGAAGAGTGGATGACCGACTGTTTGTACGGGCATACAGTCTCATATACCCACTCTTCAACAGGACTTAGCTTTATTTATCCTCCTCCTTATTCATTGCCTTTTCTTTGAAGAAACAGTGTGCCGCACATGCATGAAGCTTGTAGTTTTTATGCACGGTACCTAATTTGTGCCCTTCCGGATCAAGTATTTCACATTTAACCCCCAATTGTTTCGTCTTAAGAATTAGTACTCCATCGTTGTTATAATATTGGCCGCTTTTTTTTGCTTTACCGAGTGAATTTCCTTCCGCATCGTAAACTTTCCCGCCCTTTATGAAGCCAAGCTTTTTCCCTTCCTTATCAAAGACCATGTCCTCTTTACTGATGTACCCCAATTTTGTACCACCATCATCTAAAACCTCACCCTTTGCATTAATATGAAGTTGTCGTTGATTCTTGTTACTTGCTTGAGCAAATAAGCCTTGTGCCACCAGGAGCATTCCTATCATGAATGCTACACTGAAAATGACATTAGTTTTCATAGTACATCTAATTTATGCCTGCGTGAAAAGAAAGTTATAGGATTAAAAGCCCACTCCTTCCAATTCATACAGGACTTGATTTTTAATTAATTGTTTCCTTCACACTCCCACATTTCAACATCTTATCTCCAAAGTATGGGTTCTTGATTTCCTTCTCATTAGAAAGCCAATAAGCCCCAGTGTTTCCATTGGCCATCGGGCAGTACTCCAGATATATTTCACCCATTGAGAGTGTACTGGATTTAACCAATGTTGTTATTTCGTTACTCAATGAAGCAAAGGCTTTTCTTTGGACATCCAGGTTAGAAGCCGAAGCTACCTTACCTGCTTCAGCCTGTGCAGATTTCGCATTCTCTACGGAAGCCAAGGACTGTTGAAGCTTATCAGCTGCCTTTTTAGCTTCATCTGACTGAGATGCTACCAATGCTTCTTTGAGGTGAATATAATGGCCGTAAGCTTTGCCCATCGCTTCATCTTTGAACATTGGATCCATCTGCTGTCCACTGGATTGTTTACCATGCCCTGCATGATCGTGTTGTGCTAAGGCCCCGAAGGTTACGAAAGCCAGGGCCATCATTAGAACTGCTTTTTTTCTCATTACATTTTTCATTTTATTAATTTTTAAAGATTAAACATTTGAACTATGGCTAAACCGACTACCAAGAGAATCACGATTCCCCAGATGAGCCGAGAAAACCATATTTTTAATTTTGATGGGGGCTTTTCATCCCCCGTTTTGCAACATTCCTTCATTTGATTGTTGATTTCACTTCACCACAAGCAAGCATGGCCTCTCCGAAATACGGATTGCGAATCTCCTCTGCGGTGCTTAGCCAGTTAGCTCCTTTGTTATTATCCGCCATAGGACAAAACTGGACATACAGGGTTTGGTCCAATGGGTTGAAAGCTTTGGTCAAATCAATCATCCCTTCAGACACCTGTTGGAATGCTCTACGCACAGCCTCAATATCTTTCAAATGCTGTACGTGTTGCAAGGCATTTTTCAAATCACTGCTATGGTCCATCCACGCATTATGTGATGCTCCGGTAAAAATTGACATATTTACTGCATCCAGTTTTGCTTTCAACTCATTAGCCGCACTCTGAGCCTCAGCTAAATTGTCAGCCACTAGTGCATCCTTGAAATTCAGGTATTCCTCATAAAGAGGCTTTAATGCATCTTTAGCTTTTTGGTTGATTGAAACAGGTTTTACTTCCGCTTTTTCCTCAGGTGTGGAGGTTGAAGAAGAAGCCGACATTTCCATACCCCCATGATTATGGCCTGTCATAGCAGGGCCACCTTCAGGGTTCATCATGCTTGGCTTACCCGCCAGTTGCGCAGCAGCATCTATACTAAAGGTCCCATTGACTGCTATTTCCTCGCCTTCTTCCAGACCACTCTCCACAATGAAGCTGTCACCTAAACCCGGACCAAGGGTTACATCACGCATCATGAAGCTCACTCCGCTTCCGGAGATATTTTTCACATATACCACAGATCGTTTGCCCGTCCACATTACCGCTGTTTTTGGTATTACCACGTTGTTTGACTTTTTCGGCAATGTGGCTTCTACCGTACCGGATGCAAACATTTCAGGTTTTAGCTGATTGTCTCTGTTAGGCACTTCTACCCGGGCTTTGGCTACCCGGGTTTTTGGATTAATCACCGGATCTAAAAAGCTTATCTTGCTTTCAAACATTTGGCCCGGAAGTGATTGAACTGTAAACCGCACCTGATCTCCCTTATTTATCCAGGGCATATCCGACTCATACACATCAAACAATACCCATACGCGTGACAAATTTGCAATCTCATAAATGGGCTCTCCTCGCTTGATGTAGTCACCTACATTTACATTTTTACTCAATACATAGCCTGAAATGTCTGCCGTGATGGGAAATTCATCGGAAGGAGTGCCACTTTCTAATATTTTATCTATCTGACTGTCCGAAAGCTTCCAGTTTTTGAGTTTTGCCCGGGCTGATTTAAACAATTGTGGCTGTGTATCTTTGATTTTTTGCGCTTCAAACAATTCCTCCTGCGCAGTAACCAAGTCAGGCGAATAGATATGGGCAATTATCTGTCCCGCACGAACATATTCACCGGTGAAGTTAACATTAAGTCGTTCAATCCTACCTGGAATATGACTGGATTGAGAGGAAACAAGCCGTTCATCTTCCTGCACCTTCCCGTTTAATCTAACTGTTTTCACAGGATCCATGGTACCCACAGTGGCAGTCCTAATATCAGCGAGTTGCATGGCGGTTGGCGACATGCTGACAGCCATAGGATCAAGCACTTCATTTTGTTCATCCTTCAATGGAATTAAATCCATACCACAAATCGGACAGTCTCCGGGTTCACTCTGACGGATCTGTGGGTGCATAGAGCAGGTCCATACGGTCTCTCCGGCTATTTCTGTCGTGTGCTGGTGCTCATCATCCATTTTAATCTCAGATGATGAACCACCAAAAATCAACCAACCCAGCAATAACCCTATTGCCAGTGTTGACAGTGCTATGATTATTATTTTTTTATTCGTATTCATCTTAATATGTTTTTGCAGTTAAATAATTGAGTCTGGCCAGGGCAATTTGATACTGTGTTTCGGCCGTTGCCTTCATCTTTTCATATTTTAGTAACTGTTGCTGCATACGCAGCACTTCTTCAAACTCCTTTCCCGAATTGCCATATGCAGTAAAAAGCAGGTTAAGTGCTTGATTGGATTCCTGAATTTGCTGATCGTAAAGCGAGAGTAATTCCAGTTGCTGTTGGATCTCAAACCAGGCCATTTCATACCCTGAAGTTAGGGTATTCGCATAATCCTCTTTTTGTAGCGTATAGCTTTCCTGCATGAGTTGTGCCTCTTTGACAGCCGCTTTATATTTGCTTCGGAAAATAGGAATGCTGACTGATACCATCGGCATCAAGGCATTTTTACCATTGTCCTGTGGAGCTGCCATATCTGAAGCCAGATCCGTACGTTCTCCGACCATTACATAATCCAGTCCTACCCCAAACTTTGGAAGCCCTTGCTTATAGGCTACCTCCTCACTTGCCTCACTGGAGGCTATTTTTAAGTCCAATTCTTCCAACATAGGGTTGTTCGTAAGCAAAGAGTCCTTTCTAAAATTATCAGGCAAGGCTTGAGCAACGAGAGAGTCCTCTACAATTACCAATGCGTCTTCCTCTCTGTTGAGCAGTTTATTAAACCGGGTCAGCAGAGGCGCTTCCTTATCGTTCAGAATGGAAAGGTTGGTTGTGGCATCTTTCAACATAATATCAACACGCAAGAAGTCAACCATAGTACCGGCTCCATTTTCAAACTTCTTATTGGCAATGGTTTTATAAGACTCCAGTATTTCAATATTCTCCCGCTCAATCTCTTTCCATTGATTGAGCTCATAAAGCGGATAGTATGCTGCTGCGACCTGATAATACAAGCGGTTCCTGGCATCCAGAAAAGACTGGTATTTAGCTTCAGCCATCAAAGCCGCAGCATCACCCTGTGCTTTCAAGGTACCAAACCAGGGAAACATCTGTGTTAAAGAAAACCTGGCCCGTTGCGGTCCCACCCTCGTTTCCACCGGTGAAATGAAATAGCCAAAAGAGAAATTAGGATCCGGCAAAGTATTTACCTGTTCCACTTTCTGAATAGCTGCTTCAAATTCCTTGTATTTCGCCTGTAGACCAGGATTGTTCTCAGCCGCTATTTTAAAATAGTCGTCAAGGGTCTGGGCAAAGCCTATTCCACCCCCAAGAAATATAATAATTATGATATTGATAAATACTTTCATGATAGTGTCTTTTTGAATCTTCTTTCTTCTCTCATGCTGTAGAGGACTGGAACAATAAAAATGCTCACCAATGCAAATGCCATCCCTCCAAATGATGGTATGGCCATTGGTATCATAATATCTGCACCACGTCCGGTGGATGTAAGTACAGGCAGCAAGGCAATCATGGTGGTAGAAACAGTCATCAGGGCCGGCCTGATTCTTCGGAGTCCGGCTTCCACAACGGCTTCCCTTACTTTCTTCAAATTATCAGGACGGTTTCTTTCAAAACTCTGATCCAGATAAGTGGCAATAAGTACTCCGTCATCCGTAGCGATGCCAAATAGTGCAATAAATCCAACCCAAACCGCCACACTTAAATTGATGGTATGCATCTGAAAAAGGTCTCGCATATTAGTACCGAATATGGAAAAGTTGACAAACCAGTCCTGGCCGTACAACCAAAGCATGATAAATCCACCGCTGAAGGCCATGGCTATACCGGTAAATACCATTAGGGATGTAGAAACTGATTTAAACTGGAAATAGAGTATCAGAAAGACAATCCCTAGTACCAATGGAACGATAATAGAAAGCCTCTTTTCAGCCCTTACCTGGTTTTCATAACTGCCGGAAAACTTGTAGCTGATCCCGGCAGGTACAATTAAGTCCCCTTCATCTATCTTGGACTGAATAGCCGCTTGTGCATCATTGACTACCCCAACTTCAGAGTATCCATCCCTTTTATCAAACAGTACATAGCCTACCAAAAAGGTTTCCTCACTTTTGATTGCTTGTGGCCCCCTCACATACTCAAAGTCTACTACCTGGCTGATCGGTATTTGTGCACCTGTAGGTGTAGGCAGTAGTATTTTACCCAATGACTCAGGGTCGTCCCGAAGCTCACGCGGGTAGCGAACCCTTACTGGAAAGCGCTCACGGCCTTCAACTGTAGAAGTTATTTTCATACCTCCAATGGCCGTTTCAATAGTTTGTTGAACGTCTTCTACATTCAATCCATAGCGCGAAATTTCATCACGGTTAATATTCAAATGAAGGTAGGGTTTACCTACAATCCGGTCGGCAAATACGGCTTCTGCTTTTACAGAAGGAACATTCTTAAGTACTTCCTCCAGTTGCAACCCGAAATCCTCAATGGTTTTCAGGTCAGGGCCATACACTTTGATACCCATGGGGGCTCGCATACCTGTTTGGAGCATCACCAACCTGGTTTCAATTGGCTGTAGCTTCGGAGCTGAAGTAACCCCTGGTATTTTGGTTACCTTCACTATTTCATTCCAAATATCATCAGGGGATTCTATTTGAGGCCGCCAATTGCGAAAATAATCTCCATTATCATCCGGTATAAGTTCCTCTACAGTAATTCCCCGGTTAATAGCCTCTTCATTAGAAAGACTATCACCGCTACTGAGTATAAACCGATCTTCTTTATCAACTTTAAACCTTACCCGGTGCCCTTTTTCATTGAGCATGTACTCCGGTTTGTAGTTGATGATATTTTCATACATAGAAATAGGTGCCGGATCCAAAGCAGATTCCACTCTCCCTAATTTTCCCACGGTGAGGTCTACTTCCGGAATATTGGTCAGCAACATATCCAATTGGCCTACTACCTTGCGGTTGTATTCAATACCGGAATGAGGCATAGACGTTGGCATAAGCAGGAAACTTCCTTCGTCCAAAGAAGGCATAAATTCCTTTCCTACACCTGGGAAGGTATGGGTCAAGCCAGACCATAATGAAGTCGTCCTAATATCCCAGCCGAGGTTATCAAACGCTTTAGGTATAAATCCAAAGACAGTATTAAAACCCAACCAAACATTAGCGCCAAGCAAAATCAGGAAAGTAGGTATTAGTAAAAACTTGATTTTATTGTCCAGACACCATTTTAATATAGATTTGTAGTAATATTCTAAAAGCGTAAACGAACCCAGAATAAGTCCTACCAACAGTGCTACAAAGATTACATTAAGCAGCAAACTTTTGCCAGCACCCAAGGGAAGCCAGTATTTGGCCAGCAGCCAGGTGATCCCCAATACTACAATGATGAGATCAGCCCTTTGAATAAGTTTTACATACCATTTGCCTGAGTCTTTATGATCATTTGGGTACCGTTTTTTCAGTATTCCAACAAGGCCGTAAAGTGCCAGCGTAACACCCGCCCAATAGTAGCCGGGAATCAATGCTAATAGTCCAACTACCATCAATGCGATATTTACCCACCTTGAAACTGTTTTATTTTTGATCCTTGCTCCAAAGAACCAATGCGCAAGTGTTGGTAAAATGATCAATGAGACAATTAATGCGGCTATCAAAGCGAAGGTTTTGGTAAAGGCCAGCGGCCCAAATAACTTACCTTCTGCTGCCTGCATGGTAAACACCGGGATAAAACTCACAATAGTAGTTGAAACTGCCGTAAGAATAGCGGTGGCTACTTCCGCAGAACCATTATATATAGTCTCTATAAGTTTTTGGCCGGGAGGAGCCTCATCCATATGTTTGATGATGTTTTCGGAAAGTATAATTCCCAAATCTACCATGGTACCAATAGCGATAGCGATACCAGACAAGGCTACAATGTTGGCATCTACTCCAAAATACCGCATAGCAATAAAGACCATGAGCACTGCAATGGGCAGAATACTTGAAATAAGAAATGAAGCCCGCAGATTGTATACCATTACGATAACCACAAGAATGGAGATCAGGATTTCTAGTGAAAGGGCTTCTTCCAAAGTTCCCAATGTTTCATAGATGAGTTCAGAGCGGTCGTAGAATGGCACGATGGTCAGCTGGCTCACCGTGCCGTCTGCCAATGTTTTTTTCGGCAGGCCGGGAGCAATTTCTTTAATCTTATCCTTCACGTTATTAATGACCTTTAAGGGATTCGCACCATAGCGGGCCACCACTACGCCTCCTACCACTTCGGCACCGTCCTTATCTAAAAGCCCTCTGCGGGTAGCGGGACCTAAGGTAGCTACCCCTACATCCTTGATCCTGATGGGTACGTTGTCCTGTACCGCTACCACGGCTTTTTCCAGGTCCTCTACCTTTTTTACATAACCTAGCCCACGCACTAAATATTCCGCCTGATTGATCTCAATGGTTTTTGCACCCACATCTTTATTAGACCTCTGCACTGCCTGCATCACTCTATGCAGGGGTATATCGTAGGCTTTTAGGGCATCTGGGTTGACATCTATCTGGTATTCCTGTACAAAGCCACCTATGGACGCCACTTCCGAAACTCCCTCAGTCGCATTCAGGCCATATTTGACATAGAAGTCCTGTACGGTGCGGATTTCATGTAAATCCCATCCACCGGTAGGATTTCCTTCTTTATCACGGCCCTCAAGCGTGTACCAATACACCTGGCCCAAGGCTGTTGCATCGGGGCCTAGTGCCGGTTGTACTCCCTCAGGCAACAGTCCGGATGGAAGAGCATTGAGCTTTTCAAGGATACGAGAGCGAGACCAGTAAAACTCCACATCTTCACTGAAAATGATGAATATACTGGAGAAGCCAAATATGGAAGAACTCCTTATAGATTTTACACCCGGAATACCCAATAAATAAGTAGTCAGCGGATAAGAAATCTGATCTTCTATATCCTGTGGAGATCGCCCTTGCCATTGGGTAAATACAATTTGCTGATTCTCCCCAATATCTGGTATGGCATCCACGGGGACGGGGTCGGAAGGCAATGCGCCTATCTGCCAGCCGAAAGGGGCGGTAACAATGCCCCAGGCAATAAAGCCAATTAATATGAGAACGGTAACCAACTTGTTCTCAAGAAAATATCTTATAATTTTATTAAGCATTTTATTTACATTCAATTTTAAATTGATTTAAAAGGCATAGAAATAATGCCTCAGGGCTTTAGCGTGCTATACCCTTGATCACGATTAATTGAATGAAATGCTTAAATAAGGAAGGACTGAACGAGTACAGGTATATCGCGTTCAATCAGAGGAGGAGAATAGTTTTTATATTCTGTTTTGTCTGCTTCAAAAGAATATGTTATGCCGATAAAGGTTGCGAAAAAAGCAGCTACAAATTCTAGGCTCATCGAACTACCAATAACCTGAGCTTGAAATTCATCTTCTACCTTAAGAGATTGATACTCATTTTCACAGCAGGGTTTTTTCTTGAATTGATTTTCTTTTGACGATTCGGTTTCACAACCGCTTTCCATATCGGACATACCACAATGTAATTCTGTATGGCCAACTACTATTTGCATTTCCACTGCCATTCCTCCACAATAGTGTATTACCATTGCAAAGCCTGAATTGCCAGCCAGAAAAATTAAAAGTAGCGATATGGAAATTATTCTTTTCAAGAAATTATCTTCCTCAGTAATTTTGATATACGCAAAGTAAACCTAAATGATTCCTGTTACCGTTCAATATCTTGTTTTAAATGTATGAAATTTCTCTTCCTTTCCAGGTAGCAAAGGTAACCTCACCTTGTTTTAAGCATTTTAAGCAATTAATCAAGTATTACATTTTTTCAATTTCAAGTGAAAATCCACAGATACTTCATCTCTCACTTTTATCGTTCCAAATAGCTTTTGAGGAGGTTGCAGACCAAAATCTGAAAAAAGAAAAGTCCGGCTGCCTTCCAAATGCTTATGATTCTCACCTTCTTCTTTTACTATGCATGAAACTGTGTAGACATTTGACTTTCCTGCCAGGGTGATTTCTACTTTGCCGAATAGTCCGTTTTCGTGGGAGGAACTCTTCTTCAACTCAATAAACCTAATACTTATCTCCGGAAACTCATTAGCCTTGAGGGTCTTGGCAAAGTCCCGGGTCATCATAGAGTTATGGCAATCAAAGCCAGCTGCCTTCATAAAAATCTCACCATTAAATGAAGGGTTTTCAGCACCTTGAGGATAGTTTTCCATCATGGTATCCTCTCCTTCATAATTCACTGAAAGGCAGTGAAACTGATTGATATTAGTTGTTCCTGATATCTCCACCCAACTCTTACCTGTAACCAGCCATTGTGTTTCTTTGCATGTCTCGGCACTACAGGAAAGAATTGGGTTGAAATTTATGACTACCACGAGTAAGCAAAACGCCATTGTTTATTACTTTTTCTTGCTGTTGTCTGATTGCTGACCGTTATTATTCCTAAACTTTTCGTTGTACCAAAGGCCCAGTGCATCGGCTTCCTCACCTGACAGCAACTTCAAGGCTTTTTCATACTCCTTACTCAAAAGCTCTTTATCAAAGCTTACTTTTTCAAGAATATTTTTACAATATTGAAGCTTGTCCATTTCTAATTTAACTCAGAAAAGTGCCAGATAAACGTTCCGGCACAATAATACTTCTGTTTAAAAACTAATTACCGCCTCTATATTAATTCCATCAAATTCGCCTCCATTGTATTTGGTGCCTGTCCAGCCTTCACCTTCATACTTTTGAGATACATATTCCAGCTTGGCCATTACATTTTTAGTCATGTACCAACCACCACCAATATTCACCCGATTAATTTCTTGTGTTAAAGCATTTTCAACCATCTCTCCTGAAACAGTATTATACCTTCCACCTAGATAAAATTGTTCAGTATTGCCAAAACGATAGAGAAGTTCCCCTGCTAACTGTGTAAAAGCCCCTCCACCTTGATCGTCACTGTTTGAGGCTACTTCGTAAATCCCGAAAAACTCCAGTCCTTTATATTTTATGAATGGGTTGATTTGAATAGCTGTTAGTTCACTGAATCTTGGGTTGAACCGTCCTTCAAAGGGGCCTCCATCACCGTCCAGCGTTTGCATGACATTGTAATACCGCGATCCTGCCCGATCTCCACCGTAAATCCAGGAGCCTGTCGTAGTACCTTTATTGATATACCAGGAACCTGTTAAACGTAATCTGAAGTCATCACTTAGTTGATTGTCATAACCGAGTTTTCCATAGAAAGATGCCTTGTTGTCAGAATTATCGTTGACCACTACGCTCTGATTAAGTTTCCCATTCGTAATTCCAATTACTCCTAAAAAGCCATTTTTCATTATAGTAAGCTCACCGAAAGCCTCGGTAGAAAAAGCATCCATAATATAATTGCCCACAAATGGGTTAAAAATAGCCCTTGCATTATCGCTTCTTCTGAAGTGGGCATCTCCATAATTAAACTCATCTAAGCCAATAGTTATACGGGCTACATCCATAAAGCCTTGCATAAAGCCTTGTTTTATAAAGTCCAATTTGTCAATTTGAAGATAACCACCTTTCACCCATGCTTCCCTGTGATTTTGGGATGAAAGATAAGTCCTCAGGTGCATTCTCAACCCATCATACAGCTGAACATCAATGTTGAGGTTAGCTGTGGGAAGATTGAAGTTTGTTCCTAATTCTACCAAA
>PBYL01000435.1 GCA_002729595.1 Thalassovita sp.
CATAAAAGTCTCTATGTCTTTTATATCCAAATCTTCGATATTAGCTCCTACCTCTAATGCTTTGCTGAGAGATGTATCTGATAGATCGGTTAATTGATTATAAAGTTCTTGTAATTCTTCATTTGCAAATACACCAGCTTCATTGTTAGTAACTGGGTCGGTAAGTCCATATTTATCTAATAGACTTAATACGCTATTCATATGCGATTGCTCGCTGTTGGAGATATTAGTAAATATACTTTGGCTGTATTTATTGAAAGAATACATATACACATCTCTTGCTAGCTTTTCTTCTTCTCTTAAAAAGAGCAAATCAGATATTTCTTGATTGCTTAAAACATCTATTTCAACCTCCTCATTATCACAAGAAGTAAGGAATGACAACCCAATCGCAATAATTATTACATACTTTTTCATTTTCTAATTGCTTAGTGATTAACAATTACTCTATGATGTTAAAGTAAGATGTATATCGTAAAAAGTGTGTAACAAACATTACAATACTTATGCTTTGGGGGTATGTTTATACGTGGTAATTTTCTTATGATACCCATTGTATTTTATATTCTCCAAGTTGCCACTTATTATTTATTTTCTTTAAATATTGGATACCACCACTCCCACTTAGACCACTACTAGTATAAGAACAATAAACAATTGCATACAATCCGTCACTCGTAACTAATGGGCTTGATATATAAGCTAAGGGTCTTTTCTTTTTCAGTTTTTGAAATATTCCAGTTAAATGTCTTTCAAGCTTCTTGTTGTTCTTTTTTCTCAACTGTCTTATTTGCTCAAAGTAATTTACTTGAAAGCTATTAAATTCTGTATACTCTTCTTCATATATTTTAAGGCGTGATTCTACCGAACTGGAATCTCCAAGTAAGCCTATTTGCTCTATGTCCGATTGAAGCTTTGCATCTTCTAAGTCTCTTATTAGTAAATCATTTCTGTACTTATGGTATACTTTTATTGAGTCTTTTGAATATGCATCAAGCATTAGTTGTGTAATTTGTTGAGCATCTGCATTTGATTGAGAAAACCCAGCGATTGAATAAATAGTAGCTATTAATAAATTTATGATTTTCATTCCTTTATTATTCGACCTAATACAAATCCGATTAACAATATTAATGACCCTAAAATAACCAGTTCCCAATCGAAAATGAATTCTGATAACTTTATTGGTTCAGGATATTTTTTGTCAAGTTTTTCTCTATCGTCAAATCCATACTCTGTCCAGAAGTTGTATGTGAAGGTATCTGCATTTCGTGCACAAAGCCAAGTTCCGAGTCCTACAAAAGATTGAGTTGAGTCCCATTCAATTAATTCAACTCATATCTTTTTCATCTTAATAAAGATCAACATTAAATGTAATAAAAACATCTTAGTAAGATATGGGCAGAGAGTTACTTCCACACATTGCTTTTGTAAAATTATGGCACAATTAATTCCAAAGGCGCTCCATCCTTTTCAGGATAGAGTGTGTTTTTGCTCTTCAATTCATCAGCCATAGCTTCCATCATAATTTTTAGTTGATCGGGATTTATTGATGCAATATCATTTTCTTCAAATGGATCGTCTTTCAAATTATATAGTTCATACTTTGGCTGGCCATCTATCTGGTAATGATAAATAACTTTCCAATTAGCTTTAACCAAGCTTGTAAAATAACTTGTACGATGCTCACCATGAGGGAAATGGTTTAAAAATTTTTCTTCACGTTTATCATTATACAGTCCAGTTAACTGATCTTGCAAACTATAACCATCTGTTTTATAATCAGTAGGATAAGTTACACCAGTTAGTTTACAAATAGTTGGAAAAATATCGGTAATAGTGCCGAGTTGTTCTTGAATTGTATTTTGAGCAATCGGTAATTGTTTTTGCCAAGTATTATTTTCATTGGGTGTAACCCACGATGCAATAAAAGGAACTCGCATACCACCTTCCCAATGGTTTCCTTTTTTCCCACGTAGAGGAGCAGAACTGCTATACCCATCCACAATTGGTAGTGGAGCATCTGAACCATTATCACCTAAAAATAGAATTACTGTATTTTCGCCAAGTTCATTTTCTTTTAAGTAGCTAACTATATCTCCTAGCGATTTATCAATACCTTCAATTAGGGTCGCAAAACTTTTCTCCTTTTCAGGCATGTCTGAATCTTTGTAATGCTCGTAAAATCGGATATCATTCTGAAAAGGAGCATGCACGGCATAATGAGCCATGTAAAGCAGAAACGGTTTCCCTTCTTCTTTAGCACTCAAAATAGCATCTTTTGCTTCGTGTGTAAGTGCCTCTGTAAGAAAAGTTTCGGTACCATGATATTTCTCCAAACCTGGAACAGCTCGCTCTTTTTGCCCTTTTAATAGGCCGTAACCATCTTGCCCATAGTAACTACCAGGATGCCCTATTGAGCTTCCAGCAATATTAGTGTCAAAACCAATATTTAACGGGTTTTCACCTTCGCTGTTGAAGGGACCAAAATGTGCTTTCCCTACATGAATTGTTTTATAACCTGCCTGCTGCAGCAAGCGGGGAAGTGTTACAGACTCTTTGGTTAAACCCATCCAATTCCAGTTTCTGGGTCCAAACTCGGTGTAGTTATTACTCTCTGAATATATCCAGTTTGTAACTCTATGTCTTGCAGAATTTTGACCAGTCATAATAGAAACACGCGAAGGAGAACAAACTGAGTGAGCATAAAAATTAGCAAAGCGGATTCCTTGCTCAGCTAACTGTTCCATATTAGGAGTCCGATAAAAATCATTCAAAGGATACTTAATCGGATTACCCACAGAATCTATAACAAAGGGCACCGAAGTATCCATCAGCCCCATATCATCCACTAAAAAGACAATGATATTTGGTTGAGTATTTTGCTCTTTAATATGCAAGCATGAAGACAGACAGATAAATGCAAAAAAGGAAATTATCGATATTTTAAGCTTTAACATATCCAGAGGCTTTTAATAATTTCATTTTTGCATAGGTATTACTCCGCACAAAGCATCTTTGTTGCTTAATAAGTTTACTTTACTGATTTGGAAAAGTAATATAGCCAAGATGATTTTCTGACAAAAAACACAAGCAAAATGATCAAATTTTGACTAAGCTACCATTAGATTTAAAAAGTGTTATATTGTAGTATCCTTTTCACAGCATTTTTCAACTCCAGCTCATCATAATTATTACTATGCTTTTTTCTACATCTACCTTAACAGTACCTCCCATTGAACCTTCATATCCTTTAACCTTATAAATATATCTACCTAGAGGATCAGTTGTAGGAATTAAACCTTTGAGCCCATTGGATTCCGACACCCATTTGTCTATAGCTTTTTGATTAGATTCAAATTCAATAAGAAATGCCCTAGTAAACATATTACCTTCTGTATTGACTGAAATAATATCTGCATCTTCTGGTATTTCTGTAAGCCCACCCCATGTTAATGCTGTTTCAATTGCATTTGCTCTATCCCAAGGCATAACTATGTTAGCAAAATATGGAACAATGACCAAACCTATAAACAAGCAGAATATAAGTGTAATTCCTAAAAACACACGTAACACGATTTTCTTCAAGGTATTCATGTTTATTTTAATTGGTCGGCAAAATAAAAAACTTATGGAATCTATTTCAATATAATCGAATAAACTAAAGCTGAATAAATCATTGACTAAAGCAACTAGGAGAAAACCTATATTTAATTTTAATACTTCCTTTTCAATAATCACCCTTATACCCCCTCTGGAAACCACCCTACTAGAATTATTTCGGATTGATTAAATCTTGAAACAGATAATATAACAAGGGCAGGCAAAACTCATCTCGATCTTTTTTACTTATTTTGAATTGAAATATAAATTCAAAAAACTAGCATGAAAGAAAATACAAAAATCACATTATTACTAATTGTTCTGTTTGCAATAACTACATATAACACAATCGCACAAAACAAGACAGAAATAAATATCCATTACCCAGAAAAGGAAACTGAAATCTCCCCCAATATTTATGGTCAGTTTATCGAATATCTTCGCAACAGCATCACTGGAGGTATTTTCGAAGAAGGCTCTTCACTATCTGATCCAAATGGGTTTAGAAAAGACGTTTTGGAGAAAATGAAAGAACTGAATACTCCCGTTTTAAGATATCCAGGAGGCACAGTCACTAAAACATATCATTGGGAGGATGGCATTGGGCCTCGTTCTGAGCGTCCTGCAAGAAGAAACTTAATTTGGGGAGGTGTAGAAGACAACCATTTCGGTACAGATGAATACATTAAATATTGTAGTGAAATTGGAGCAGAGCCTAGTATAGTAGTAAACATGGGTTCAGGTACAGCTGAAGAAGCTGCAAACTGGGTTGAATACTGTAATGGAACAGGAAATACTTATTATGCTAATCTCCGAAGAAAAAACGGTTCTGAAGAACCTTATAATGTCAAATATTGGAGTCTTGGAAACGAAGAAGCTGCTTGGGAAGATGCCGGTCGTTTATCTGATCCTGCAAAATATGCAGAAGAAGCGTGGTATTTTGCCAAGCTGATGAAGTTAACAGACCCATCTATTAAATTCTTTGTTGTTGCCGACCCTTTTAAAAAAGAATGGAATGATGTTGTACTTGAATCACTATCTCCTATTACAGATTATATTTCAGTACACTGGTATATAGGCACAATTGAAGGAGAACCTTGGTCTATTTACAATCAAGTAGACCGATTTGAAAATAGTCTAGTTGAATTAGGGGCATATCTTGAGCAATATCCTGCTAAAGTAGAAGACTTTTCTAAATGGTATCGCTTTCCTCCACGAGAAGATGCTATAAAAATCTCAATTGATGAGTGGGGAATTTGGGAAGGTAACTGTGGTGGTCAATATAATCTAGATTGTGATTACACTTGGAGACATGCTTTGGCAACAGCCTCTTTTTTAAATGTTTTTCACAGGCAGTCTGCAAATGTTACAATGGCAAACTGGGCGCAATCTGTGAATATTCTGGGAGCTATTCTAGCAAATAAACAAGGCTCAATTGAGCAAACTGTTTTTTATCCTTTGCAATATTTCAGAAAGTACTTAGGCACCTCATTATTAGATGTTGAATCTACTGGAATACCTACATTAGCTGATGATAAAACAATATCTGCTTTAGATATTTCTTCAACCTTAAATGAGAGTTCAAATGAAGTTTGTGTCTTTATCGTAAATCGTAGCAAAGATGCCATTGAGACTAAATTAAATATAGAAGGAGTAAATACTTCTGAAGGGAAACTAATTCAGCTTACTGCTCTTGATGAAAATGCCTACAATGTAATTGGAGAAAAAGATATAGTAAATATTTCTGAAGAAACTATAAAACTGAAAAAGGGACTAGAGGTCGCTCCATTATCTATAAATATATTGGTAGTTAAAAAAGATTAAATCATCATTCATAGATACTTGAATAAAAAAGAGCTAGGTTATTTATAAATAGCCTAGCTCTTTTTGTATTGCCTAATTTTATGACTAATTCATAATTTGTTTTAAATGATGTTCCATATGGTCTACATAATCAACAACTATGAAGTTTAAATCATAGCTTACATTGTCAACTACAACCTCAAACTTAAGAGTGGCTTCATCTAAATGACCTATTACATTAATTATTCTGTGATTGATAGTAAACCACATTTCTAATAGTTCAGCTAAGTCTGCATTTTGATAGTCATTAGCAATTACTAATGCATCCTGTTTATATTGTCTCAGTACATAAGGCTTAGATTCATATTGAATTTCTGTAAACCTTTGTAAATTATTTATTCCTGAGTCAATTAAGTGTCCTAAAATTTCTTTCTTTGACCACTTTTTTAAAGATGGTTTAAATGACACTTCATCTTCAGAACAACTAGTTAAATATGTTTTTCCTGAATCTAAAAGGATTTTAATTTTTGTTTGTAATTGTTCCATATCTCATCAACAACAATAACTAATACATTTATCCAGTTTATCAGCTAACTCCAGTATCTCTTCTAATCTAGCTAAAGTTACAATCCAATATTCAGGAATACTTTCAGAACCATAATATATTCCAGCTAAACCACCTGTAATTGCACCAGTAGTATCTGTATCATGTCCAAAATTTATTGCTTTTAATACAGTTTCTTGAAAATTATCTTCAAGTAAAAAACACCAAATACTGGCTTCCAAAGACTCAATTACATATCCTCCAGACAAAATTAAATTTTCGCTAACTTTTCTTATATCCTCTTGAATTACTCTTTGAAAATGTTTCTGTTCTTTTAAATCAAAATCAATTATTCTCCAAAGTTCTTGAATATCTTCTCTCGTTTTCTCATAGGCTATAACTTTATCTAAACCATTCATTAGATATTCAGCTAATTTAAGGTATATCATGCAACTCATGCCTGCTCTTATATGCTTATGTGTTAAAGCAGAGCAATTCCAAACTATATCAAATTGAGATTTAATATCCCTCTCCCTAATTACATAAATTAAAGGCAATATTCTCATCAAAGAACCATTTCCATTATCATATTCAGTAGCTGCATATTCAAGTGTTTCTAATGCTTCTGAATCTTCGGCAATTAATATCCTCGCTAAGTCTGTTATAGCTTTTGCTGTTGTAAGACCTATATCAAATATCTCATTATGAGCTGTCCAATAAGATTCATTTTTCCATTTAATAAAGTTAAATGCTGTATTTCTCAATGTATACCCATCAGCAATGGCTTCTGCTAAACAAAATGTTAATGAGCTATCATCAGACCAAGTACCAGCTGGTTGATTGTGCGTCATATAACCAATCATATCTCTTACAGGTAATTTGCGCAACGCTTCTCTACTTTTAAACTCATAAGGCACACCTAAAGCATCTCCCACAGCCACACCTAATAAAATATCTTTTGCTTTACCTCTCATTTACTTCTTCTTCTCTGTTTTTGCTTGCAAATCTTTAAAATCTATCGATTTGTCTAATTTATACTCAAATGCTTTAATATATGCATTCTTAAATGAGTTAAATACAGTAAGCCAAATATTTGTATTTATATTATCTAATTGACCTTGAATTGGTACTCTAGTAGCGAATTGTTGTTTTTTCTGATTTTCAAAAATTTCTTGGATTCCCTCACTAAAAAATTCTTTTATCCATTGACCTAAAGGTCTATTATCTTCTTTCCAATTAAATATTCGCATTTCCTTTACTAATGGCTTTATATAACCTTCAAAAGTTTGATCTTTCATAGCCATTTCACTGTAAATACTAATTGTACCCTTTTCGAAATCCATACCTGTATAGTATTTAGCTAAAGGGTTTAAACTAATTAAATTAACATCTTCAAAGCCTAAATTATAATCGAAGTCAGGAATCTCTTTTAATAGATATGCACTTGCATTAAAATACAAGGTGCCACCATAATCAGATGCAGTACCACTTGCAACAATTGAACTTGGTAAAGAATCTGTTACCTGCTCTTCTACATTCTGAATATTTGTTATTTCTAATTGAAAATCTTTTAAGGGTAAATCTGTCTTGGGTTCTGTGAGGATATTAGTAAGTGCTATTTCACCTTCAGATATAGCAAATCGATTTATTTTAATGGGGATAAGACTTTTTACTACTTTTGTCCAGTCTTCTTCTTCACCTGTTTGTGTTTGCTCACTACTCTCACCAAAAGCAAAGTTTATTTTAGGCTGATAACAATCAATTTCGCCTACAATTTCTCCTTTAAATAAAGATCTCCATTGTACTGACAAATCAATCTTATTTACCTCTATAAATGGTTCTTTTACTTTAGCATCTATTTTATCAATTTTTAATGAGTCTATTGTGTAAGAACCTCGCCAAAGAGCAAGATCAATATCTTTTACTACTCCTTGGTATGCATCCATATTGTTGAGCACCTTATTATTTAAGTACCACTTAATAGCATAAGGTAAAATTATTCTTATTAAAATGAGGAGTATAATCAATATTATACTCCATTTGAATGTTTTCTTTCGTTTAGCCATAAATAGACAACTATAAAAGCCGTCTATTTCTTAAGATTTAACAATTTTTTACAGGTATTACCATCAAAGTCCTAAAATACTGGCCGATTATTTTAAAAATCTATATCTAATACCCCAGCTTCCTCTTAAAATATTATTGTCTCCTATTATTGGTGCTAATTCTAAATGAAAGCCAAATTTCTTTTCATTAAAAGGATAAAAAGCAGTACCTATTGGAATAACTATACCATCTGTATGATCACTTGTTAAAAAACCTCCTCCTACATAAATTTCATAGTCTTCTTTATTTGCTATATCATAGGAAATATCTATTTCAACTGTAATATCTTCAAATAGGTAATTGGTACCTAGTCTAAGTTCAGGTTTAAGTCTTTCTTTAATTTCGTAATTAATTCCTACAAATGGTAAGTTTGATTGATGATAACTAATACTAGGCTGGCTAAATCCTACAAAAGACACAAGCGTAAATAAACAAAAAAAGGCAATTTTCTTCATTGCTAATTGATTCATAGAGTTAATTATTTATTATATAGATATCCAAATCAATATAATTAACCCTAAATAAGCAAATAACAATTTTTATTTTATATTATAATGTAAATTAAGATTATTATTTATTGAAAATATATTTTTTAGATATTTATTTCTATCTTATTCAACAAATACTTAGTTTAAACACTAAAGTTAACCATAACTTTATAATGAGACAGGCTTATTACCTTTCTTATATATGCTTCACTTACAAGCAATTAAGATTTAAGCTTAAAGTGATTAAAAAATTAATCTAATTGCTCAAATACTTAATTAATTACTACTATACATTCACACTTAATGTAAAATAAGTAGTTGCTTACCACCTAAATGTAAGTTATGCCAGAAATAAATAACAAATACCCAATTACTTCTCACTAAAGCCCAGATTATTAACAAGTTTTCTTTGAATATTAACAAAAAAGCCCTCAATATTTCCTTTTAATTCACTTTTTACAAAAAAAATTACTTAAGTATATTTTTTTAATATTGATATATAATAATCACTCCTCTTCACGTTTATTAAATCAAATCGCACATTCAAATATGATGATATTATATTTTTAAACTACCATGGAAAAATCTACCAGAAAAAAAACGAGCTCTTGGTATAGGCAGTTATCAACATGGAAAATAGCAATTAGTGCTACACTAAATGATCCAAAGCTTTTAAAAAAAGCAATTTCATGTGGATACTCTAAAAAAGATTTAGAGTCTGCTCTTACTTGGCATAAGGAAATTCTGGAGTTGGATGAAATTAAGGAAGTAGCTTATGGTCGTAAATATGCTGCTACTGATAATTGTATCCAAGCAAAAAATAACTTGCATAAAGTTTACATGAGACATTTAAGTCTTGCAAGGGTAGTTTTTAAGAAAGACAGAGGAACTTTGGAAAAACTAAGTGCTAATGGTAAAAGAAAATCTGCTTTAGTTGACTGGTTAAGTGATGTACGAAAGTTTTACAATATTGCTTTGAGTGAAACCGAAATAAAAAACATTTTTAAAAATAAAGGTATAGCACCTGAAGAATTAGAAAAAGGAATAGAACTTACTAATGAAGTTGAATTACTTAGTCAAACACAAAAGCAATTAACAGATGAGGCTGTAATTGCTACGTATAATAGAGACGAAAAAATTAGTATTCTACGTAATTGGTATACAGAATTTAATGCAACTACTAAAATAGTCGGCAAGGAATTTGCCTTTGACTTTAATAGTGAAAGCAAAAAGAAAAATGCTATTCAAGATTAATTTTTTCAACTAATATCTAATTTTTTTAACTCCAATTTTGATTTTTTCGACTATTGCGTGTGCCGGGGGGTGCACGCTTTTTTTTTGTAATATACTTAGCATTTTTGCGACTAATTAAGTATCAAGTAAATTAACCCTATTATTATGGCTGATACTCAATTAGAATTTCGAGAAAGTCAAAAGTTTACCCAACCGTGGCTTTGGTTTATATTATTAATTGTTAATGGATTAACTCTATATGGAATATTTAGCAATCCATATTCTATAGGTCCATTTTTAATAACTATAGGCATTACATTAATCATCTTTTTTTCAAGATTAGATACTCAAGTAAACAAAACTGGAATCCACTATAGATTTAAACCATACTTTAATAAATGGAAAGTTATTAAATGGTTAGATGTTCGTAGTGTTAAGATAAAAAAATATAATGCTATTAGTGAATTTGGAGGCTTTGGTATTAGAATAAACTTTAGCGGAAATAAAGCTTTTAATACATCTGGAAATACTGGCTTAGACATTACACTTAAAAACAATAAAAAAATATTAATAGGCACTCAAAAACCAGATGAGTTAGAAAATATTATCGAGCGCCTAAAAATGGAATAAACTAAAATACTTTTGATTTTGAAGTATCTTAGCTTATTCATGGTATACTATGTTATGTTGTATTATTCGCTTCTTAATGCTTTTACAGGATTTGATAAAGCAGATTTTATTGTATAAAAAGCACTTGTTAGAATTGAAAGTGATAAAATAAATAATCCTGTTAAAAGAAATAAGCTAGGTGAAATAGCAATTTTATAGGCGAAGTTTTGCAACCATTCTTTACAAAGTAACCAAGTAACTGGAGTAGCTATTAATATAGCAAGGCTAACTAATAGAGTAAATTCAGATGAAATAAGCCATATAATTCTTGTAATACTTGCTCCTAGTACTTTCCTAATACCAATCTC
>PBYL01000436.1 GCA_002729595.1 Thalassovita sp.
AACATTATTGCATTAACTTGATTACTAAAACTAACCTTTTTCTTTGAATTCCCTTTTGCAATCCCTACTAAAGTAAATATTCTGTATATAAGCGCCAGAATTACCAGTAAAAGAACTGCTCCAACTATTAGAAGAACCGAGGTCATAAAATTTATATCTCTTGGTTAAAAATTTAAAAGTTTCTTAAGCTTGTTACCTCTCAATTTAATTAAGTTGTATGATGAATTGATTCTTGTAACATTGGGTGGTTAACAGCAATAAGTTTTTGTTTAGCTAAATTGCTTAGTACTACCCATAAAAATCCGAATAAGTAGATCATTGTTACACCTAGTTCCATGAAACCAAATCCACCGTTTTGTTTTAGTGTACCTGGAGTGATCATTAAGAAGAAATCGAACCAGTGACCTACAAGAACTACAACACAAACTATTTTCAGTAATGTCATTTTTCTTTTCGCATCTCTTGTCATTAAGCCAAGGAATGGGAAGAAGAAGTTCATGATCAGGTTAAAGAAAATATACTTGCTATATATGTCTGAATTTAATCTTTCGTAGAAGTAAATTGTTTCTTCTGGCATGTTTGCATAGTAAATAAGCAAGTATTGTGAGAACCAGATGTATGTCCAGAAAATACTGAAACCGAAAACAAATTTACCCATATCGTGTAAATGGTTTTCATTTACAATCGATAAGAATCCTGCTTCTTTTAATAAAACAAGGAATAAAGTGATAGCAGCTAGACCTGAAACAAACCAGCTAGCAAATACATACCAGCCAAACATTGTACTGAACCAGTGTGTATCGATTGACATAACCCAGTCCCAAGCAGACATAGAAGAAGACAATCCGAAGAATACTAGGAATGCTCCAGAAAGAGTAACCATCTTTCTGTAATGTACTAATCCTGCATTTACATCTTCTAGTAGAGATTGTTTTCTAATTAGATTGTAAAATAACATCCAACCTAAGAAGAAAAATATCATTCTTAAATAATAGAAGAATGGAATTGAAGGAGTAGCCTCAGAACCAGGAATAAAGAAAAATCCTTTTTTCCCGTTGATAATCTTATCAAAGTGAGCACTTGCTTTATCATATAAATCTGTGTGAGTCCAGTGGAACATGTCGTGGCTTGCAAGAACAAAAACCACTAACATAAGCACACCTGTTACTGGCAAGAAAGCACCAAAAGCTTCTGGAACTCTTTTAAAACCAGCAGACCAACCTGCACTAGCTACGTACTGTATAGCAACCCAAAAGATACCTATTAGAGATATACCTGTGAAATAAACATTGTTTATCCACATATCAACAAAAAGTCTATTCCACCAGTGGAAAGCATGACCTTCTGCTGCAGCACCAGGTTCTGAAGAGGCTAATGCATCATTTCCCATTAAGAGAGATGCATGTTCACCATGTCCACCACCTCCTAACATTTCAACAAGTATTCCTATTACTAAGGATACTACACCCAAACCAAGAATGATGAACAAGGTTTTTTTGGCTTTATCAGAGAAATGAAATTTCTCATTTAAATCAATATCATGTATTTCTGACGCCATCTTGAATTCTTTCTGTGTATTTAAATCTTAAATTAAATTATTCTCCTTTTTGCAGTTTCTGAACATATTTCACAATCATCCATCTTTCTTCTGGATTTAATTGTGATTTGTGAGACCACATTCTGTTTCTACCATGTGTAATAGTATGGAAGATGTGTCCTTCTGTAAGTGTTGCATATCTGCCAGCAGAATAATTTGGCACTCCTTTATAAACAGCACCTACTTTACCGTCACCTTTACCACCTGGTCCATGGCATGGAGAGCAGTAGCTTACATAAAGCTCTTGTCCTCTTTTTAATACTTCTGGACTATCTGGTAATGGGTTTTTTAATATTCTTGAAGCTAGATCAATGCTATCTTTTGGTAGATCGTAGATTAATAATTCTTGATCTGTAGTAGCAGCTACACTTCCTGTTGCTCCTGAGTAGTTTTGTCTTTTAATAGTCCCTTCCACCGGTTTCATTTCGTTCATCGCCTTCTTGCCACTATAATCGTTATACGGTGTAGAGTTAGTAACATAATAATTAGATGAAATCGGACCATCTGGAATACCCTCTTCAGTTATTTGAGTTAATGGCTCATAAGGTACTGAATGATACATTTGAGGTGCATATTCAACACCTGGGTCATTTCCTCCAGCTCCACAGGAATAGAGTAAAACTGTTGATAAAATTATCCCTGCTATGTTATACAAAATTTTCATTATAGATCTTAATTTAACTGTCTGCTAGAACTTGTTACACCATTAGTCATTGTATCAACAAGAAACTTCCAGAAATTTGGATTATTCTCTTCATCTGTAAAGTCCTTACGATAAGATTCTTCAGCACTTACGCTTTCTAGTAATGCCTTAATTTCATCCTCAGATTTTTTATTCTCTGATAAATCAATTGCCATTACGTGTTTATCGTCTGTAGCTCTTCTGTCAAACATTCTTGGTACAGCCCCTGGGCCTAAACCTCTTGTAATGAAGAAGGTGAATCCCATACCATATGAAGCAAGAAGTACAGTTAACTCAAATGTAACTGGTACAAAATCAGGATAAGCTATATAAGGTTTACCACCAATAATCATTGGCCAGTCAACACCAAGCATTAATGTTTGCATTAAAATAGCCAGTATTGTTCCTGTTATGCCAAAGAAGAATGCTGCTACAGGCATTTTAGACCTTTTATATCCTAATGCATGTTCTAAGTGATGGACTGGATAAGGTGTATAAACTTCAAATATTTTTACACCTTCAGCTCTCAGTTTTTTTACACCACTGATCAAGATATCATGATCATTAAATATTCCTACTAAAAAATGTTTATTAGACTCCATTATCTCTTACTTAATGCCTTTAGATTTATGCAATTTCAGTTTCTTTTACTCTGTCTGCTTCAGGAACCAAAGAGTTAGGTATCGTTCTTCTACCTTTGTAAACTTTTGAGTCTGAATCTTTCAATACAGCTTTTACCTCTGCCATATTTATCACTGGGAAGAACTTGGCAAACATAAAGAACAATGTAAAAAATAAACCGAAGGTGAAAACATAACACATGATATCCCAAGCAGTTGGAGTAAAGTATACCCAGCTAGATGGAAGGTAATCTCTGTGTAATGAAGTTACAATAATTACAAATCTCTCGAACCACATACCGATGTTCACAACAATAGATAAGAAGAAAGTTGTGATTAGGTTAGTTCTGATTGCCTTGAAGTAGAACAACTGTGGAGAAATAACATTACAAGTCATCATCGACCAGTATGCCCACCAGTATTGGCCTCCCATTCTGTTTGCAAATGCATATTGTTCGTATTCTACACCTGAGTACCAAGCGATAAAGAACTCTGTTACATATGCAATACCTACTACAGAACCAGTTACTAGAATTACTATGTTCATCATTTCGATGTGTTCCATAGTAATGTAATCTTCAAGACCGTAAAGTACTCTGGTAATCAACATAAGTGTTAATACCATCGCGAATCCTGAGAAGATCGCACCAGCAACGAAGTATGGAGGGAATATAGTTGTGTGCCAACCCGGAATTACCGAAGTAGCAAAGTCAAAACTTACAATTGTGTGTACTGAAAGTACTAGTGGAGTTGAAAGACCTGCAAGGATTAACGAAACTGATTCGTAGTGCATCCAAGTTTTTGCAGAACCATCAAAACCTAAAGATAAAAAACCGTAGAATATACGCTGGAATTTGGTAACAGCCCTATCTCTTAGAGTAGCAAAGTCAGGAACTAGACCAATGTACCAGAATAAAAGCGATACAGTAAAGTAAGTTGAGATTGCAAATACGTCCCACAATAGTGGTGAGTTAAAGTTTACCCAAAGCGAACCAAATGTATTGGGTAAAGGTAATGCCCAGTAAGCTCCTAACCATGGTCTACCCATGTGAACTACAGGCCAAATAGCAGCACAGATTACAGCGAAAATTGTCATCGCTTCTGCTGCTCTGTTAATAGATGATCTCCATTTTTGTCTGAACAATAAAAGTACGGCTGAGATAAGTGTACCTGCGTGACCGATACCTACCCACCATACGAAGTTAGTGATATCCCATGCCCACTGAACAGATTTATTCAATCCCCATCTTCCAATACCATTCCATAACATATCTCCCATAAATGCGCCACCTGCCAACAACAATATTAAGGCTACGGTAAGTGCTGCAAACCAGCTTTTCGGAGGGTCTTGCTCTACAGGCCTACACACATCATTAGTGATGTCTTTGTAGGTCTTGCCTCCTGTAATCAGTGGTTCTCTTACTTGTGATACAATTTGCATACTCTATATATACCTAGATGAAAAATTCTTATAATAATTAAGCCTGACCTTCTTCTTTATTTCTGATTTTAGCCAGATACCACACGTTAGGACTTACATTCAATTCGTCAAGAACATTGTATGCTCTTGCTTCTAATTGCTCATCCATTGTTTTTCTTACTTGACTATCTGTGTTGTTCAAGTCACCGAAAGTAATTGCACCTGCAGTACAAGCACTAGCACAAGCAGTTTGAGCATCTGAATCAACTAATGTTCTGCCTTCGATCTTAGCTTTTAATTTACCAGCTTGAAGTCTCTGTACACACATTGAGCATTTTTCCATTACCCCTCTAGATCTTACAGTAACATCTGGATTCAATACCATTTTACCAAGCTTGTTATTCATATGATAATCAAACTCGTCGTTAGCGTGGTATTTGAACCAGTTGAATCTTCTTACTTTGTAAGGACAGTTGTTAGCACAGTATTTAGTACCGATACAACGGTTGTAAGTCATCATGTTTAGACCTTCAGAACTGTGTGTAGTAGCAGCTACCGGACAAACAGTCTCACAAGGAGCACTGTTACAGTGCTGGCACATCATCGGTTGGAATACAACTTCTGGATTATCAGCAGCTTCTTCTAACTCTGCATTGCTTTCCGCACCTTCAGGGTTACTGTAGTAGCGGTCAATTCTTAACCAATGCATCTCTCTTCTGTTAATCACCTCTTGCTTACCAACAACTGGAACGTTGTTTTCCATATGACAAGCTACAACACAAGCAGCACAACCAGTACAAGCATTTAAGTCGATGCTCATACCCCAGTGGTGATTCTTGTATCTATATCTGTCAGCCTCGATATCTAATTTATCGATAAATAGCTCATCTTTCTTCTCTTTTCCTCTGTGGTCTTCTTGGAAACCATCTTTATCGATATCCCATAGAGAAATATTACTTGGCTTAGTAGCTCCTGAGTAAGTAGATACTGTAAACCTCTCTAATACTTCTTTAGGATTTTCTTTATAAGTAGTAAGACTTGATTCTTGGATGATAGACTCTCTACCCATAATAGTGTGGTGAGTCTGAGTTTGTGCAACATCCTCCATTTCGCCTGTAAAAGCAATCTTTACATCAGCAGAGCTATATGTTAAGCTTCCGTCAAATGAAACAAATGGGAATGCATTTACACCACCAGCTTCAGCAGCTACTTTACCAGCAAAGTCTTTTCCTCTACCATAACCAAGTGCTATTGCAATAGTGTTTTTCTCTTGACCTGGCTGAACAATTACAGGTAAAGTCATTTCTACATCACCTACTGTTACTTTGGCAACTGGCTTTTTAGTTTCAAAATCACCTGCTACATTATTTTCTTTAGCATAAGATTGAGAAACTGAAACAAAGTTACCCCAACATACTCTTGAGATTGGCTCAGGAGTTTCTTGTAACATTGGGTTGTTTGCTAAAGCACCTGTTCCGATTATAGGGTTTGTATAAAGAACTAGCTCAAGACCTTCACCTTTCGCTTTGCTTTTTACTGCAGATGCAGCAGAGTTTATATCAACTCCAGCAGTAGCAACTTCTTCACCTTCACTTGCTACAACTCCTTCGTGGATACTTGTATAAGCTGAAGTATCAGCCATATCGTAAACACCGTTGTGCAATACTCTTTGCCAGAATTTAGTAAAATCAGCAACTTCTGTTTGAGTAGTGAAAATAGCCTCTTTCCAGTTATCTTGAAGATACTGATATATTGAAGTGTTATTTCCAGCCCATTTCAATAAAGATTCTTCTACTTGACGAGTATCAAATATCTTATTGATAGTTGGCTGACATAAGCTAAAGAAACCTTTCTTAGGCTCAGCATCACTCCAAGACTCTAAGTAATGAGAATCTGGAAGCACGTAACCACATGCACTTGCAGTTTCATCAGCTCTGTCTGCAGTAGAAATACTTAACTTAGCTTTAGAAATTGACTCTGCAATTAGTTTACCTTGTGGGTAATCGTAAACTGGGTTACAGTTGTAGAATAACACACCTCCAACTTTTCCACCAGCTAAAGCTTTTACAAATGCTTGCATTTCTGCATCATTACCTTGCTTTTGGAATGAAGGAGTATTTATATCGATTGTTTTGCCATAGTTACCTAACAATTCGTTAATTGCATTCACTATGATTTGCTCAGAAACACTGTTAGAACCAGAAACTACTAAAGAAGTACCTCTGTCTGCTAATAATTTCTTAGCTGCAAGATCTAGGTGAGCGAACTCAGCACCATCAACACCACTAATTGTAGTACCACCAGTAGCTCTTGCTATTTTATTATAAAGTTGTGCAGCAACTAAACCACTTTGAGATGGTTTAATAGGAGTTCTATAATCTGCACCTGCTCCTGTAACACTTAGAATAGATTCAAACTGAAAGTGATTAGACATATTAGAGTCTTTTGGACTCACTTTTCTGTTTTGAGTATAACCGTGAGTGTATTCTACGCCAGAAATCCAGTTTGTAAGGAAATCTGCACCAATACTTACTATAGTATTAGCTTTAGAAAAATCGTAGTTAGGAACAACTGCTTTACCAAACTGTCTTTTGTTAGCTTCTAAGATACCATAAGCAGACTCAGGATCGTAAGTAACTAATTTTGCAGAAGGGTATTTAGCAGTAAATTCATTTATGATTTTCTTAGTTGTAGGGCTAAGAATTGTGTTTGCTACTATATAGAAAGGAGCACTATTTTTAGATAAGAAAGCAGATACTTCTTTATCTACTGTTGCCCAATCTGTTGAAGCACCAGCTTTAGTAGGACCTTGAAGTTTTTCTATATCATACAAAGAAAGTACAGATGCATTTACTCTTGCACTTGTACCGCCTTTACTAATTTTAGAAAATGTATTTCCTTCAACAAATATTGGTCTTCCTTCTCTGGTTTTTACTACTACTGAGCAGTATTCGCCACCTTGAGCGTAGGTAGAAGCGTAGTAGTTTGGAATACCTGGATCAACTGTCTCAGGTTTATTTAGATATGGAATTGCATTTCTTACAGGAGCCTCACATGCAGCTAACGAAACAGCAGCTACACTAAATCCCATCATTTTTAGAAAGTCTCTCCTTCCTGTACCTTGTGCTCCTCCGGTGTTGTCTCCATAAGCATCCTTTATAGGTAACTCTTGTGGAAACTCTTTTTCATTATGCTTGACAAACTCCGGATCGTTTTTCAACTGCTCTAATCCCTGCCAATAAGTCTTTTTATTATTTTTCATACAATCAAAATGTAGATTGAGACGAATTCAAATTAATTTTTTGTAAGTGTATTAGTGTATTAATAATGGCATTTTGCACACTCAAGCCCACCAATATCTTCCACTTTCATCGGCTCCTTGC
>PBYL01000437.1 GCA_002729595.1 Thalassovita sp.
CAAGAGTTTTATTTTCTGGCGATTGGAATAATGCTGCGGTAACTTCTTTTAATAATACCACAACTTTCGGAGATAACAATAATATACAATCCTATCACACAATTGAATTTAATGATAATCTTACCATAGGTGATTCTGTTTATGTTTATTTAGTAAATAATACTGGTACAGCAACTTTTGTTGGTGATGTAGTAGTTGGTAATGCGGCAACAGGTTTTAGAACAGATAGAAGTGCCACTTTCTCTTCAACTTTAACTTTTGGTGATTATGCAGATGCAGTTTACTTTGCAGTAGAAGATGGTACCACACAGTTCGATGGAGATGTTTTTCTTGGTAAAGAAGGTGATTACAGGTTTGATAGAGGAGTATATGGAAACAATCAAAATATTACAGTAGGTGAGGGTACACAGCTTGAGTTTTACAGAACCACTTCACCTGGTTTGCTCCACAACTTAACCCTAACTCGAGGTACAGAAATTATCTTTGAAGAAGACAAAGACTATAATTTTTCAGGTGAGATTTTAATGACTGCTCCATACCTAGATTGTTCTGGAGGTAATGTGATAAGAAGTGAACAGTGGAGTACTCAAACCAGATTAAATTTCACAACAGATCATAACTGGTATGGTGTAATAGTACAAACTGTTGCAGTTTCTGGTGCTAATATCTCAGCCATTTACTCAACTGATTATCAAAATAACACGGGTATAACTTTCGATAATTCAGCCGCTTCCGAAATAGCAACTACTTTATATTGGGTTGGAGGCACAGAAGGTAATACTAAAACATGGCCATATTCTAATTCAGGAAGAACTGAAGATTGGGGTAATCCACAAAACTGGTCAACAACTTCTGGAGGATATTATGGTAGTTGTATTCCTAGAGAACAGCATGATGTTATTTTTGACCATAATTCATTTACAGATACAACAAATTTAAGTGTAGATGTAAATATTAGTGATGCAGTTTGTCATGATATGACTTGGACAACTTCATCAGATGCAGGTGGCGGGGTAATTAATACTCCTGATTTAGAGATTAATAATGATCTTTCAATTGCAGGTTCATTAGTGATGTCTGATAATCCAATGACAGTTACTGGAAATAGAGATATCTACTTTATTTCAACCTCAACTGGAGAAACTATTACGTCAAATGGAACTGCTTTAGATAATGATGATGTCTTTTTTAATGGATTAGGTGGTGAGTGGACTTTCCAAGATGATTTTGATATGAGTGATGAAATGTATTTGCAAGCAGGACATCTCATTACAGGCACTGGCCTCACAATCACAATGGATAACTTTGATGCTTATGAAGATGCTTCATTTACAGATGTAAGAAGGTTAACCGTAAGTGATAATTCAACAATGGTTTTTGAAGGACAGCGATACGGAGCAGCTTGTGACTTAAGAGGTACTGATTTTACTTTCGATACACCAGGTACTGGTAGTACATTCATGTTTACCTATAATAAGTTGACTGGTACAACAGAGTGGACACAATTTAAAATTGGGAATACTTTAGCTAGAGAGTTACCAGATATCATAATTGATGGACCAAGAGATATTGATTTTGATTCAGAAGATGCTGATGGTTCAAATAGCAATGTACTTACTTTTAGGTCATTAACAAGGCTAAACACAACTTCTACTAATTTTAATATTGCTGGAACATCTCCTAAAATCTTTAATGGAGATATTGATCTCGGAAGTAATCTCGATTACAATGTTTATAGCAACTACATTGAAGGTAATTCAACAGTAACCAATGTTTTTAATGGCGAGGTTATTTTTGGAGATAATGTGGAGATGGATTTTAGAGGTTTGAATCAATATGTTGAGAATGTAACTTTTGGTGATAATAACTTTATAACATTCCAAACAGCTGCTCATGAGTTACAAAAGAATCTTGTATTTGGTGATCAGCCAACTTTTTATGCCTATACAGATATTTCAATAGACGAAGATGTAACTATAGGTAATGATCTTACTGTACAAGTAGAACAAAATTTTACAGTTGGAGGTGATGTAAATATTGGGACAGGCTCAAATGGATATATTAATAGAAATGGTGGGCAGAGTGAAATAACAGGTTCTCTTACAATAGGAGCAAATGCAAATCAATTAATTTTTAGGCAAACAGGAATATTCCATGGATCAGTTGATATTGGTGACAATGCTATTGTTCAATTTGCAGAGGGAGGAAATTATACATCAACTTTTAATGATGTAATTACCACTGGAAATTCTGCATATGTTCGTTTTCAAGAAACCTCATATTTTAATGCTGCATTAACTACGGGCAATTCTTCTACTACTGTTTTTGGGGAAGATTCTGGGGAAACATATTTTGAAGCAGATGTTACTTTAGGGGCAAACAGTAATAACCATTTTTATGAATTTGTATATTTTGATTCAGACGATAACAACCCTGTTAATTACACACTAACTCTTGATGCAACAAGTACAACAGAGTTTGATTATGGTGGTAGTGATGATGGACTATTTGAGAATATCCAAATGAACACTGGTTCAAGAGTTATTTTTGATAATGATGATAACACCATCAAAAACTTGTACACTACTGAATACAACACCATTGAGTTGTCAACTGCTGGTTTAACCACTATTCAAAATTCATTTGAGGCAGCTGTAGATTGCGACGAATGGTTGATCATTAGATCAAGTGATCCAGGTAGTACTGCAAGAATTGCTTTTGAAGACAATGGTTCTAACTCAATGCCTTTGTGGAATCACATAGTCGTTCAGGATGTGAGGGTAGAAGGACCAGTGAGTGATTTAGTAGATGGAAGTGGATATTTCCCACTAGAAGTAATAGAAGGTGTAAACTTGGATAACTTAAATTATGGCCGTGATAAAACGAGTGCTGGAGGTTCTAATCCTTTTTACACAGATGAGGCAAATATGATAGATCATACTCATGTTGATTATGATCAGTATGCAACAATCTATTTGAATGCTGAAAGAACGCCATTAACACTTTACTGGGTTGGTCAGGCAGGTCAAGTACCTCCAGATGGTGGTGCAGCAAATAGCTACTGGAGTAATGCAAACAACTGGTCAACAGTAAGTGGTAGTACAAATCCTGCTGATATTTCAGGTTGTATTCCAAACCCAATTGATCATATTATTTTTGATGATAATTCTTTCACCGCTGATAATCAAACAGTGATTATTGATATATCTAATGCAGCTTGTGGAGAATTTACTTTCTCAAATACAGAAGAATCAGATATTACTTTTGAAGGTCAGAGATTGTATTTCCTTCAAATATTTGATGATTATTCTGTGACTAACTCTATGGTTAATAATTTCTTGGGAACCGTAGAATTTTATACAATTGATAGTGATGTACATCCTCTAGAAAATACGAATGGGTCAATAATGCTATTTAATGGACCTGTTTCTTTCATTTCAAGTTATCCACAAACTTCTGCACCATATAACTGGCGTTTAGATGATGCCTTAGATTTAGATGAAGGAGCTCCAAACGATGCTTACGACACCGATTTCACTTTTACAAGTGGTGTAGTAGATGGCAATGCACAGGATATCAATCTTGAAGGTGATTGGATAATCCTTTGGGAAGGAGGCTATAGACATGGAGGTAGTAGTACAGTTACTTTCGATGGTGACGAAGATGATAGAGATATCGACATCGATGCGACTATAGCCGATAATCCTTTCTACAATGTTGTTGTTGATAAAACCACATATAATAGAGATTTAAGACTAAGGAATAACATTTACATTGATAATGATTTAACAATTAATAGCGGTAAACTTTGGGATAGTGATGAGGGATGGGAAGGTCCGAGAGATTTCTTAACTAACGGTTCAGGGGCAACAGGAGCAGGTATAATTACCATAAATGATAGTGGTTCCCTTGTCTTAGGTAATAATGATGAAGATGCAGGAGATGTAAGTGAATTCCCTGCAACCTTTGCAGATGCTATTCTTACAATCGGTAGTACCGTAATTTACCATGATAGAGATGCACAAAACGTTTCTGCAGTTGGTATACTTTATCCTGGTGTAGAGTATGGTAACCTTACTTTAGAGAATGGAGATGATAATACTACCGATCTAAAAACACTTCAAGGAGACATTGTAATTAATGGTAACTTAAGAATTGACGATACTTTCTTTGAAGATAATGGGTATGCCATTACTGGAAATGTTGGAGATACTTCAAAATTTGAAATGACGGAAGATTCGAGATTTTACATCGGAACGGCTGGTGTAGCTACTATAATGCCTGAGTTTGATAATTACGATTTCGAAAATAATTCAAGAGTTTATTATCAGTCTGCTAATCCTCAAATTGTAAAAGGTATAGACGATGGTGGAGCAGGAAATGGAAGTTATGCTAACTTATATATTACCAATCTCAATGAAGCTTCAGTTACAACATCAGTATTAAAAACTATTGATGCTCCATTGCGCATAAGAAGAGAGTTAAGAATTGAGCCAGATGCTGAGTTGTGGGACGATGGAAACCAAATAACAGCATTAGATGATGATAACTGTGAGTTATTTATGAGTGAAGATAGTTATCTCACATTTGGTAATGCCTCAACAGCAACAACTTTCCCAAATTTCCAAAGTGATGAAATTAGTCTTGACATAGCTTCGGTAATAAAATATGTAGCGGGTGTTGATGGACAGCAGATTAGAAGGTTAGATTATGGAAATAATGATTTGAGTTATGCAAGTATATGGTTGTTAAATTACGATTCAGTAAATACTACAGTTGTAACTAAATATCTAGCTGCTACACCATTACCACGTAATAGTTCAGATAATTTAAGATTCAGACAAGATTTTAAAGTTGGAGAATATAATCATTTAATGGATGATGGTTTCCAGATAAATGGTGAGAATAGTGACCTCAGTCGTGAAGATTATATCTGGGTAGGTCAGCAATCAATTTTAACATTGGGTACTGCTACTACTGCAACCGAATTCCCTCGATATACAGAAACTTCAAATATTGATTTACATGCTACTTCTCATGTGATATACAATGCAGGTGTAGATCAAATTGTAAGAGGTATTTTTAATGATTCTAATGCAGATGATATTCCTGACGGAGATAGTAATTACGGTTTCCTAACGATTAGAAATATTGATAATTCAAGTCTGATTACGAAAACCTTAGATGAGCGTATTGGAGTAAGAAGAGATTTCATCATTGAAAATAATAATCATCTTGTTGATGCAGGTTATCAAATCTACGGAACCAGTGGTCAGCCTTTTAATATGGAAGGCAATTCGCAGCTTACCTTAGGTGACTCCGATGATGGAACAAGCTTCCCACTTAACTATGCAAACGCTGATGTTGATCTAGCATCAGCAACAACAATTACATACAATGGAGGTGTGGCTCAAGATGTGAGGAGATTATCTTCAGGAACAAGTAATCAAAATTATGCGAACCTAATTTTCCAAAATGTAGGAGGAAGCCTAGTTGATAAAACACTAATGGCTCTACCAGTCACTGCTGATGCTTCAGATAATGTTACTATTAGAGGTTCTTTGCAAATTCTATCTAATAACCATGTAATAGATGATGGGTATCAGATTGTTGGAACAGGTGGGCAAACTTTTGAAATGGAGTCTAGTTCTCAATTAACTATAGGTAATGCAACGGTAGCAACTGTTTTCCCTCAAAACTATTTAGATACAGATATAAATTTTGATGCAGCTTCAATCATTATCTATAATGCAGGTGTAGCTCAAGATGTAAAAAGTTTAAATAGTAGTACAGATAGTCAGGTTTATGGCGAGGTGCAATTTATAAACGCAGCTGGCGGAAGTGATGTAAATAAAACGCTTCTTGGAGCGCTTCGCTTTAGAACTGCCATGAGGATTTACGATGAGAACCATTTATTGGATGCTGGTAATCAAATTACTGGTAGCTCAACAGCAGATTTTGAAATGCAAGGTACTTCTGAATTCTTTATTGGTGATGCAGCACTTGCAACTTTATTCCCAATAGATGTTGATAACGATAATGTAAGTCTAGCTTCTGGTACAACTATTCATTATCAATCAACTTCTCCACAGCAAATAAGAAAATTAGCTGGTGCAGTAAATTCAGTAGAAAACTATGCAAACCTGAATCTAACTGGAAGTACTAAGACCATTACTGCCTCACCTAATGCAACCTCAGGATATACAGATAACTTGCATGTAAGAGGAGTAATGAGCATTAACGATCAACAAGTTGAATTGAATGATCAGCGATTAGTAATTTCAGGAAATATCACCAGAACAACAGGAACTTTTACTGGAACTGATAACAGTATGATCTCAATTTTGGGAACATCTGGCGGTAGTGCTGGTGAGCTTCATTTTACTGATCCATCAATTACAAACCTTTCAGATTTATTGGTGAATAGAACTGGAGCAAATGGATCGATAACATTAGGGACTTTATTAACCATCGGTACTAATCCTGGTGATAATGGTTCTTTAACTTTAACTAATGGAGAGTTAATTCTCAATGGCAATAGACTTTTGATTAATAGTGCTGCCAACCAATTTAATAGAACAAATGGTACCATTACAGGAAGTAGCAGTTCAACTTTAATAGTTCAAGGTGCAGGTGATTTTGGAGATGATTTAGTCTTTACTTCAGGTAGTGAAGAATTGAATGAATTAGGTATTGATAGAACAGGTGATTTAGTGATGGGAAGTACTTTATTCCTCTATGACAAAATTGGCTTAAAAAGCGGAATCATCCATACTACAAATACTAATTTGATCACTTTAGGAGCGTTAGCAGAAGTAAGGGATTTTGATACAGATTCTCCTGCAGAAACTTCAATTCACCCTTCTGGTGGTCCAAAGGGAGGTAATAGTGGTTTTGGTTCTTCTGGTGGTTCACAAGATTCTCATATTCAAGGACCAATGGCAAAAGTGTTTACAGGTCATTTAGCTTCTGGAAAAAGTTTTAGATTCCCAATTGGTAAGAATGGAGAATTAAGAGAAATAGGAGTTGCAGAAGTTGGTAAATATGAGAATGATAGTAGCTTGTTTGTAACTTGGCCTACAGTATTTAGAGCTGAATACTTTAAAACTGAACCACCAAAACCAGGTTCAACAGCTATCAAAAGTGGTTCTAGTTTAACACACGTAAGTAGTGTAGAATATTGGGATTTACACAGAAGTAGTGGAGATGCATCTGCAAAAGTGATTATGCACTGGGATACTGATACTGATGTGGCTACTGATGCCAGTCAATATGACAACTTAAGAGTTGCTCACTATGATGATAGTAGTGAAGAGTGGGAGAGTATTGGTGATGGAAATGAGTTAGATTACGATACTGACCTTGGCTATTTTGTTTCTTCAGTAGCTTCAGACGATTTTAGTTACTATACACCAGCATCCACTACTCTTTACAATCTTTTACCTATTGAGTTAAAGAGCTTTACAGCAGAACATGTAAAAGATAAGGGTGTTGATTTAAATTGGGAGGCAGTTGAACGTAATAGTGAAGGTTACATCTTACAAAGATCAATTGGTAACACAGAGAATTTTGAAGTAATTGCTCACTATGAAGAACAGTCTAAATTAGTGAGTAAAAACGAGTCTGTAACTACTAGTAAGTTTAATTATCTAGATAAAGATGGTATAGAGCCAGGCGAGGTTCATTATTATATGCTTCAACAAGTAGATAAAGATGGAAATGTGGAAACCTTCGATATAAAATCTGTGAATGTAGGTGCTAAAGTTGTTTTGTATCAGAATCATCCAAACCCATCAGGTACTTATACGACATTATCTTTCTCCATAGAGAAAGAAGCCAAAACAAAACTAGAAATATTTGATATGTCGGGTAGGTTTATAGCAACGGTTGTAGACGATGTGCTTGAATCGGGCACGCATCAGTATGAATACAATGTATCTAGGCTTAAAACTGGTGTTTATGCTGTTAAGATGACATATGGAGACAAAGTGTTAAATATTAAAATGCTAGTATCGAAATAAGCTACTAATGTTTAAGCAATAAAAAAGCCTTCTGTTTTAAAACAGAAGGCTTTCTTTTTAGAAGTAAAATTGATACTATTCTAAGAATTGAGCAAGCAATTTACTTCTTGAAGTATATCGTAATTTTCTTATTCCTTTTTCTTTAATCTGTCTTACTCTTTCACGAGTTAGACCAAGATATTCGCCAATTTCTTGGAGAGTCATCTGTTCTTTGCCACCAATGCCAAAGGTCATTTTAATCACTTCTTGTTCTCTGTAAGAAAGTGAGTTAAGTGTTCTTTCGATTTCTACTTTAAGTGATTCTGTATCGCTTAAATTAGCATCAACTTTAGGCGCATTTTCATTTTCGATTACATCAAGCAAAGAACTGCTTTCGTCATCACCACCAATTGGTGCATCAAAAGAAACTTGTCTCGATGCAGAGTTTAAAGCACCATTAATTTCTTTTGTCGTCATTTCTAAAGCATCTGCAAGTTCATCGTCAGTAGGTTCTCTCTCAAATTTTTGTTCAAGGCCAGAAGAAACCTTTTTGATTTTAGAGATTGTACCTGATAAACTTACTGGGATTTTCACAATCCTTGAATTTTCAGAAAGCGCTTGCATAATAGATTGCCTAATCCACCAAACAGCATAAGAGATAAATTTAAAGCCTCTTGTTTCATCAAATTTGTGTGCAGCTTTTACTAGACCTATATTGCCTTCATTAATCAAATCATTTAATGATAAACTTTGATTTTGGTATTGTTTAGCAACTGAGACTACAAATCGTAAATTAGCTTTTATTAATTTTTCGAGTGCTCTTTGATCCCCCTCTTTAATTCTTTTTACTAAAGAAATTTCTTCATCTGGCAGCAAGAGATCAATTTTATTGATTTCCTGAAAATATTTTTCGAGAGACTCGCTTTCTCTTCTGTTAGTAATACTTTGGGTAATTTTTAACTGCCGCATTTTATTATATTTAGTAAAACTGCATTACACAATGAACTATAAAAAACTACACAGGTAAGTTATGAGATTCTACTCTGTAGTATGTAAGTTAAAAAAAAAATATAAGTTTTAATACTAACGATGTTTTTTAATATCTAATTCCCCTTAATCATAATAATGTTGCATTCTTTTTAATATCCTCATAAACTGTATCAAAACTTACCTCATTAATGGTATTAGGTTCTTGAGGAAATATTAGTTTTTTGAAGATACTTTCTTTCCACCATAATAGGTAGTCGGGAGCAATTCTGGCAGTACTGATTTTTTCTTCACCTTTATCTTCATAACCAAATACTGTAAATGCAACTTCTGAGAGTGCGCTTATGTCATATACAATTATTGGAAAGGAAACCAACAACTCTGGTGCATGGAAAACTTGTAGCTTAGGTCCATTTGGATCACTAGAGTTATTTAAATTTTTAATGAGTTCTACAGGTTCTGGTACCTTAAGCTCATATTTTAGAAAATTATATAAGTTGTTCCAAAATTGAAATGCTTTATTACCAGTAATATCTGGATGTGGAAAATAAAACCTGTAAGATGCCTGAATAATATTTTCTGAGTTGATTACTCCCAGCTTTTTAAGCATTTGCTTTTTTATCTCATCAGACCAAGTTTTATTATTTACGATGCCAGGCTCACGAGTTGTTACCAATACTTTATCAGCTACTAGTCCTCTTTTTTCAAGAAGGTAAAAGTCGTTTGAGTCTACTGTTTTTATATTGGTGTCTTCTGTTTTCTTATTTTTTTGTAATTCAAAATAGTCATTAAATACTATTTCAATTTTATTAATCATTTGAGCAGCTTCTTCTGTCCCTACCTTTTCTACCAAAAGATCTTCAATAGCATTTTTAAGATTAGGAGACAACTTTCTTTCCCCATTTACAACCTGATTTACAAAAGCCCTAACACTATTAAAGTTTTTATTAGACCAATCAGAATCTTTAATTGAGATAATTTCTTTTACTAGCTCAGTTTGAGAGTTAAATAATTGCTTGCCTGATATATCAATTAACTGCTTAAATAAAAGTTCTGATGGAGTCATAACATGCTTTTCTGATTATTACTATGATATAAATATAGCAAAAAAGCTTTTTTTTATCATTAACTACTAATTTTTTTAGTGATAATCTAAACTTAACTAAATAATTAACGTAAATTAAGCTTGATTATAGCATTTTAATTTTAAAAGTATGTCAAAGATTAGTTTTATTTTAGGTTTTGTAATAGCAATAATATTTACTACATCAGGTGTTAAATTAGATTTTAATCACTTAAGCTTTGAAAAAAATACCGTTAAGCATATTCAATTAGAAGACGATATCAATTGTGATACAGTTAGTTATGTAAATAGCTACAATAAAAGTCAAGTCAAATTATTTAATTAAGCAGGGTTTTGCTTAATTCATTTAGCTTTAAACTGTTATTAAGAGTTGCACTTATATTTAGAAAGGTGAATAAAAGTTATCTGTAGAATAGATAACTTTGAATAGAGAATGATTAGCTTATTTGTTGCGTTATTAGCTTAAAATTAAGATTTCTTGCTATATAGGCATTAATTGTGTTAAGCATTGTCAGTAACTAAATTAATAAATTGCAGCCAACATATTTTTTAATAGAAAACCAGAGCAACCGAGTAATTACTTATGAGGTTAGTGATATAGATAGTGAAATTCCCTCACACTTATATTATTCATATACTTATAACTACGAATGGATTAATAGGCAAGAAAATATATTAAGCCAATATGAATTTGAAAAAACAGATTATTTGCGTTTATCAGATAATGAATTGCAGATAAGAAAAAGTGAAAAAACTCATGTCTTTTCTTTAAAAGAAATTAAAAGTTTAGATATGGAGTTTAGGTATCTTATTATACCACTTATTATAGGAGGAATTGTGCTGTCGCTTTCGTTGGTTAGTATTTTCTCTGCAGTAGTAGAAAGTTGGGTGGGGATGATGTTGGTAACAATTGGAGTTATTTTATTATACTTTGGGATTAAAGGTTCTTACCAAGTTAGTGTAGAGACTTTTAGTTCTAAATTTTCATTTTTTCTTGATGATGAAGATAAAGGCTTGCAGAGTTTTCTGGCGGGGGTAAATAATTATCGCAAACGAAAAATGAATAATTTTTAAAAAAAAACAGGAACTTATTTGATTTTAAAAAATACAATCTTACTTTTGTGGCACTTTAAGCCATACGGCTGCGGAAAAGACCCATGGTGTAACTGGCAACACGTCTGATTTTGGTTCAGAAGAGTCCAGGTTCGAGCCCTGGTGGGTCTGCAAAATAAAGCTTCACTAAGAAATTAGTGAAGCTTTTTTGTTTTTACTATTTATTCATTTTTGCAGCAAAGATGAATTTCAGCAAACCACTCATCATTATTATCTTCACTAAAGCTATTTTTTTTGCTGTAAATCACCTTTTCAACCTTTAAAGGTTGTTCTTGCCCATCTTGCATGTATTTATCCTTATTCCTTTCTAAAAACTCATTTTTTTTCAATCCAAAATAATCTCTTTTAGTAAGTATATTTTTTATGAATATGAATTCTCCTGGTCGAGGAACAAACGGTAAATTAACTGGTTCAGCTTTATCTATTACTTTTCCTGTGTCATCAGTAAAATAAAAAATCACAAAGAAATGTGGGTTAAGCATCTTATATTAAAAATGTTAAAAGTCAAAAAAATACTATTTGAGTTAGTGTAGACTTCTAAGGATATTGATTTTAATATGAAGCTTGCTTTTTTTAATTATTCTGAATAAACTAATATATCAAATCTCACTGTGATAAGTGATTAAATTATTTATCCTTTTCTATTACAGATTCTTCTTTGGTTTCTAAAATAGTTACACTTTCTTCAATTTCGATTTTTGCATTTTTCTCTTCTTTTGCCTTTTGAGTTTGAACAAACCTAGAAATATCTGCAGAAATTACACTTTCTACTCTTTCTACAAGAAGTTTTTTCATTTCTTCTTCTGAATCTATATCACGATAAGGGCCTGCTTTAAATTCGAAAAGATGTTTTTCCTTTTTTAAAACCTCTTCATTTGCTCTGTAATTAAACCAGTTTGTTTGAGGTTGACTTAATTTATCAAAACCAGCAACAATTGCTATAATACAAGAAATAATAGCATTAAGTAGACCCTCAAAAGACTTTATACTATCAGGAACAAGAGTAAATAATATTACATTAACCGGAATAACAGCTCCTAGAATTATTATTATTTTTTGATAATTCATAAAGCTTTTTTTACTCATATTAGCCTTTTGCTCATACCATTTTCTTTGTGATTCAAGGCGGCTTTCAATGTATTCCTGAATGTTCATAAGTTTAAAAAGGTTAGAAGGTTTGCTGATATAGTATAATTTAACTTAGTGTAGTTTAAGAAAACAGATTTAAAAAATTGCTACTAAAAATAGGCTTTATTTTATAATACAAAAAAATCTCCTGAGGTCAGAGTGTTAAATCTTAATCAAAACTTGTAATAAATCAACATTTGTTAAGAATCAATAACAAAGAATTGAACGGTTTTGGGATGGAATTTGAAATGATGCTTATCCATTTGCGTTTATAAATCGGTAATATAAACTAAACAACGATGCTTTTGAATATTCTTAATAAACCAGTGTTATCTCTTCGGTTGATAGTCTTATGTCTCTTTATATCGGGATATGCATTCAGCCAAACTGAAAGTGCCGGAATTTTAATTGATCCACTTAAAAAACCGGAGGTATGGGAAAAACTTAAGATAAACCCATATAACGACGCGCTTTGGACAGCATATTTCAATGAGGATTTATTCACCCTAACTAAGGAGCAGTATATAGAATATAATACTTGGAAAGCACAATTAGTTGAGCAACTATCTAAGGAAAACGAAAAGAAAGAGTTGGAGCTTTTAAAAAGAAGAGAAGAATATCTTGCAAATCGTTATAGTTACAAGAAATTGACCGAGTCGGATTTCGAAGAACTTTCTCAAAATGTAAGTAAAAACTTTCCTATAATAGAACAGTATTTTAAAGAGCAGTTTGAAGCTTTGGGAGAGTCATATCAATCATATGCAGAAGCACATCCAGAGAAAGAATACAACCATACCAAATGGGTTGAAGAAAACGAAGAAAAACTAATGAATTTAAAGATGAATTAGATTCTACAAAACATCTTAATATATTTAAAGCAGTGTTAGAAAGTTAAACACTGCTTTTTTTTATTTAAAAAGGTAGTCTATTTTTGGAATGCTTAAATGTGATTTTTTAAAATAAACTTTTTCATATGTTAGATGCTAGTCTAGAAGCTAAGATTGATACTTGGTTAAATGGTAATTACGATTCAGAAACAAAAGAAAGAATTCGTGATTTGAAGCAAAATAATGAAGATGAAATAATCGATTCATTTTATAAAAGTCTAGAATTTGGTACTGGTGGACTAAGAGGTTTAATGGGAGTTGGTACCAATAGAATGAATAAATACACAGTAGGATCAGCTACTCAAGGATTAGCAAATTATCTTCTAAAAAGTTTTGAGGGCGAAGAAATTAAGGTAGCTGTAGCTCATGATAGTAGAAATAACAGTAGTTATTTTGCTAAAGTGGTTGCTGAAGTATTTGCAGCGAATGGAATAAAAGTTTATTTATTTGATGAACTAAGACCAACTCCAGAGCTATCTTTTGCAATAAGATATTTAAAATGCCAAAGCGGTATTGTAATTACTGCATCACATAACCCAAAAGAATATAATGGGTATAAAGCTTACTGGAATGATGGTGGGCAAGTGGTACCTCCACACGATAAAAATATCATAGCAGAGGTAAATGCAATCAATTCTGTTGATGAAATTAAATTTGAAGGTGGTGAAGGTCTAATAGAGTCTATAGGCGAAGATATTGATAAAGCATATTTAGACACACTTCACAGTTTATCACTTTCTCCAGAAGCCATAAAAGATCAGGAAGATCTAAAAATTGTATACACTTCAATCCATGGTACTGGTATTACGCTTGTTCCTGCAGTACTAGAAAAATTTGGTTTTAAAAATGTAAATATAGTTGAGGAGCAAAAAGAGCCTAATGGTAACTTCCCAACGGTAGTTTATCCAAATCCAGAAGAGGCTGAAGCTCTTAGTATAGCTTTAAAGAAAGCTGAAGAAATAGATGCAGACATTCTATTAGGTACAGATCCTGATTCAGATCGCGTTGGGATCGCTATCAAAAATAACCATGGTAAATTCCAGCTTTTAAATGGTAACCAAACAGGTACTTTACTTTTCGATTACTTGATTAATGTAAGAAAAGAGAAAGGCATAAATACTCCAAATGACTTTATAGCTAAAACAATTGTAACTACCGATCTTATAGATGCAATAGCGGAAAAGAATGGGATGAAATGCTTTAATACCCTTACAGGATTTAAATATATTGCTGAAGTAATTAAGGCTAATGAAGGTGAATTAAATTTTGTAGCTGGTGCTGAAGAAAGTTATGGATATTTGATAGGTGATGCTGTAAGAGATAAGGATGCTATTGGTTCTGTTGCATTAATTTGTGAGCTAGTTGCTTATGCTAAATATAAAGGTAAATCATTGTTTGATAGACTTGCAGAGATTTACAAAGAATATGGCTTCTATAAAGAGAGTTTGATATCTATTACCAAAAAAGGTAAGAAGGGGGCAGAAGAGATTGCAGAGATGATGAAGAGTTTGAGGACGAATCCACCAAGTGAAATTAATGGTTCGAAACTAGTTACATTATTAGATTATCAATCTCTTACTGCCACTACATTCCCAGATAAGAAAGAAGAAGCACTAGATTTTCCTAAGTCAAATGTTCTTCAATTTATTACTGAAGATGGAAGTAAAATATCTGCCAGACCGTCAGGCACTGAGCCTAAAATCAAGTTTTATTTTAGTGTAAATACTTCACTTGAGAATACTGCTGATTATGATGCTACAGCTGATAAGCTTGATGATAAAATTAAAGGAATAATAGAGAGTATGAATTTAAAATAAATAGAAAGAGCCGGTTTTAGCCGGCTCTTTTTTATATAGTTGAGATTAGATAGAATAAAATTTTAGGTTATTTATTCTTCTTCGTCATCATCATCGTCTTCGTCATCATCATCAAATTCGTCATCACTATCTTCTCCATTATAGCCACCGCTATTGCTTTTTGTGATTTCGTCATCAAAATCGTCATCATCCTCATCCTCATCAAAATCTTGTACCATTTCAGCAAGTTGCACACTTACTTTAACCAGATAATAAGCTTCATCTGTTTCTATAGGTACTGCTTTAACTAATTCACCTTTAGCATTTTTAAACTTAATAATATCCTCATCATAGCCGTCGGGATATTTGTCAGCAAGTGCTTTTAATATGTGATCAGGTAGAGTTTTGTAATCAACTACGAGCCTTTTCTTATCCATGAGAGCGTAAAAATTTATTTCAAATGTGAAAGTTTTAAAGGTTTTACAAGACTGCAATATAAATGATTAAATAAATAATATGCATCATTTATTATGTGAAAAATAAGAAAATTTAAATTTTATTTTCAAGCTTTTTTCAAAGAAAATTCATCTACTTTTTTATCATTTCAATTAGTTCTCTTTCTATATCCCAATCCTTAGCTAATTTAAGCATCGCGGTAGCCTCCATTTCACTTATATAACCCTTTCTGTTATTTGCATCCCATACCATACTTAAATAAGAAAGGCGTTCTTCTTTTTCCATTTGGAGCATGACTTCTTTAAGATGATCTCTTGCTCTATCAAATGCAGTATAGTAATCCTTTGCTATAAAAGCATTAGCCCAATTTAATTCTTCATGAGCATTGAGGTTGTCCGCTGTCTCATCAAGAATTTTCTGTTCATCTTCATCTAATCCATGATAATGGAAGATTACAGATTTTAATAAAAGATATGCTTTTTTAGCTTCACTGGTCATAAAAAAAATAATTAGTAATCAATCACTTGTTTTTGGAAATTGTAATGGAAGCAATTATTACCAATTAAATATATGAAAAAAATAGAGACTATATAGTCTCTATTTATTTAATTTTTGCTTAAAGAATTCGTACGTACGTTTTAACCCTTCTGCTCTGTCAACTTTAGGCTCCCAGCCTAAAATTTCTTTAGCTTTTGTGATGTCTGGGCATCTCTGCTTAGGATCATCTTTTGGAAGTGGTTTGTAGATAACTTTATTTTCTGTACCTGTAAGTTTGATAATCTCTTCAGCAAAATCTTTAATTGTAATTTCGCTTGGGTTTCCAATATTCACAGGTAATGCATAATCACTTAATAAAAGTCTGTAAATACCTTCAATTAAATCATCAACATAACAGAATGAACGAGTTTGACTACCATCACCAAATACTGTAAGGTCTTTTCCTTCTAGTGCTTGACTCATGAAAGCAGGAAGTGCTCTTCCATCATCCAGTCTCATTCTAGGACCATAAGTGTTAAATATTCTAACCATTCTAGTTTCAAGACCATGGTAAGTATGATAAGCCATTGTAATAGCTTCTTGGAATCTCTTAGCTTCATCATATACACCTCTTGGACCTACAGAGTTTACATTACCCCAATATTCTTCTTTTTGAGGGTGAACATCAGGATCACCATAAATCTCTGAAGTTGAAGCAACTAATATTCTTGCGTTTTTTGCTTTAGCAAAACCTAATAAATTGTGTGTTCCTAATGAACCAACTTTAAGTGTTTGGATAGGAATTTTTAAATAATCTATTGGGCTTGCTGGAGAAGCAAAGTGTAAGATATAATCTATTTGTCCAGAAACGTGAACAAATTTTGAAACATCATGATGATAGAATTCAAAGTTTTTGTTTGGAAATAGATGTTCTATGTTTTCCAAGTTTCCAGTAATCAAATTGTCCATACCAACAACTTGATAACCATTGTCTATGAATTTATCACAAAGGTGGGAGCCTAAAAAACCTGCAGCTCCCGTAATTAAAACTCTTTTCATTATATGTGGATTGATATTTACTTTGATTAATTAAGAAATTACATCTCTACCGATACTTGAGTAGTAATATCCTTTTTCTTTCATTTCTTCCAAATCATACAAGTTTCTACCATCAAAAATTACTTTTGATTTTAGTAAGTTAGAAACTTTTTCAAAATCTGGATTTCTAAATACTGACCATTCTGTAGCAATAATCAAAGCATCAGCATCCTCAATTGCTTCGTATTGATCTTTTGCAAAAGAAATTTTATCACCGATTAGGTTTTCAACATTTTCCATTGCTTCTGGATCATAAGCTTTTATAATAGCACCAGCTTCAACTAATTCATTAATTATGTAAAGAGCAGGAGCTTCTCTGATATCATCAGTATCTGGTTTGAATGCTAATCCCCACAATGCAAGCTTAACTCCTTTAAGCTCATTTTTAAAGTAACTTTTAATCTTAGGAACAATAATGGTTTTTTGTTTTTCATTAATGCTCATTACAGAATCTAAGATATTAAATTCATATCCATATTCTTTACCAGACTTAGCAAGGGCTTGAACGTCTTTAGGGAAACAGCTACCACCATAACCGATACCTGGGAATAGGAATCTTTTTCCAATTCTAGTATCAGTACCAATACCAATTCTTACTTTGTCAACATCTGCACCTACCTTTTCACAGAAGTTGGCAATCTCATTCATAAAAGTAATTTTAGTTGCAAGGAATGAGTTTGCAGCATATTTTGTGAGCTCTGCAGACTTCTCATCCATAAAGATGATTGGGTTACCTTGACGAACATATGGTTTGTATAAGGCATTCATTAAAGCTTGGCCTTTGTCTGAACTACAACCAATAACAATTCTGTCTGGCTTCATGAAATCATCAACGGCGAATCCTTCTCTTAAAAACTCTGGATTGGAAACTACATCAAAATCAACAGTAGCATTCTCCGAAATTTTAGCTGCAACTTTATCTGCTGTACCAACAGGAACTGTACTTTTATCAACAATCACTTTATATTCCTTCATGATTTTGCCTAAAGAATCAGCTACACCTAAGATGTAAGATAAATCGGCAGAACCATCTTCTCCTGGAGGGGTTGGAAGGGCTAAAAAGATAATAGTAGCATGATCTACAGCTTCTTCTAGGTTAGTTGTAAAACTTAACCTTCCTGCTTTAATATTTCTTTCGAAAAATACATCAAGGTGTGGTTCATAAATAGGTACAACACCATTGCGCATTTTCTCAACCTTTTTCTCATCAATGTCAACGCAAATAACATTATTACCTGTTTCGGCAAGGCACGTACCTGTAACCAAACCTACATAACCTGTTCCTACTACTGCTATGTTCATGTTTAAAAATTATTATTAATTAAATGATATGTTTTAAATTAATTGGTTAGTCAATTAAAGGATAGTTCTTCGGTTGATTAATAAATTGATTTGACAATTTTATTTAATAACCGGTCTTGAGAAAAATTAAAATAGTTAACGTATGGTAATTTAAGTGCATTTATTAGTGAATTTTCACACATTTTAATGAATGTTAGTTTTTTTGATAAAAACTTAATTAACAAACTCTGTACTTTTTTATTAATTATCACAGATAATCATCTAATTCTCCTAATCCTTGTCTAATTATTTCAAATGATTCGTCAATACAACTTATTACTGTAGAAGGAGAATTTCCTCCATATCCTCCATCAATTATCACGTCTACTAATTTCTCAAATTTTTCAAATATCAATTCCGGATCTGTACTATATTCAATTACATCATCATCATCTCTAATTGAAGTTGTAATGATAGGATTACCAAGCTCTTTTACAATTTGTCTTGGTATATTATTATCTGGAACTCTAATTCCTACCTGAGGTTTTTTTACATTTAAAATTTTGGGAACCTTACTGCTTGCTTCCAAAATAAAAGTAAATGGGCCAGGCAAAGCTTTTTTCATAACTTTAAATACAGTATTATCGATTCTTTTTGCATAAAGACTAATGTCACTTAAATCGTAGCAAATGAATGATAGATTTAATTTATTAGGCTTTATGTTTTTTAGAATACAAAGTCTTTGAATTGCTTTTTGATTATACAAATCACAACCAATACCATAAACTGTATCTGTCGGATATATTACTAATCCACCATCACGAATGATATCTGCAACTTTCTTTACAAGATGTTCCTGAGGGTTTTCAGGATATAATTTGATGAATTCTGCCATAAAATATTTATGGACGAAAAAATTAAAAAATGATAAATCTGATACTATAGATTAACTCAAAAAAATATCGCTAAAATTACATATTTTTTTTAATTGTCATTGTTGTAGCGATTTTTTATTCAATTAATCTTTTGTGTCCATTATTAAAAATGGAAATAATTAAATGTATAAGACTTTTTTTGCTTAAATGTTTACAATCCTTCTGAATATAATACAACTATCGATCTGTCTTTAAGAGTAATCGTATTTGTCTTTGTAATTTCAGCTTCTTTAATAGGGATAATATCTTTAGGTGAAGTTTCCGCAGTATCTATAATTTTTTTCCATTTACCTATAGGTCTTTTATGGAATAGTGGGAGTTCAAAATCCAAATCTCCCCAATATGCATTAACCATTACATGGAGATATTCTTTAGCATTTGGCTTACCTAATGTGAAAGCAATACTGTGTGAGTTTTCGCCCCAATCTGGTTTGCCTATTTGGGTTCCATGCCAAGTGATATGGGGTGTTTTATCTCTTTGAGCATCCTCCCAAAAGCGATCTTCATGTAGGATTTTAAACTTTTTGAAGAAATCATTAATCAATGTTTTTACAAATCGTAATAATCCATCATGTTCTTTTACGAGATCCCAATCGAACCAACTAATTTCATTATCCTGGCAATAGGCATTATTGTTTCCATTTTGAGTTCTTCTTACTTCATCACCCATTAAAAGCATAGGAGTTCCTTGCGAAACCATGAGAATGGTAAAGAAGTTTTTTATCTGTCTTAATCGAAGAATATCAATATTTTCATCATCTGAGTGACCTTCTACACCACAATTCCAACTAAAGTTTTCATTCATTCCATCACGATTGTTCTCTTCATTTAGCTCATTGTGTTTTTCATTGTAAGAAACCAAATCATTGAGGGTAAAACCATCATGGCAAGTAACAAAGTTGATACTTCTATTAGGGTCTCTGTTGATGCCATAAAATAAATCTGGACTACCTAGAATTTTTTGTACAACTCCACCAGCCATTAGCTTGTCACTTTTCATAAATCGCCTTACATCATCCCTATACTTACCATTCCACTCAGACCATTTATCACCAATAAAGCTACCTACTTGATACAAACCTGCGGCATCCCAAGCTTCTGCGATCACTTTTGTACCTGCTAATATCGGTTCTGACTCGATTTCCCAAAGGATAGGAGGGTTTTCTAGTGGTATTCCATTTTCATCTCTAGAAAGTACAGATGCAAGGTCGAATCGGAAGCCATCAATATGCATTTCAGAAACCCAATAGTTAAGAGAATCCATAATCATTCTTCTCACAATTGAATGATTTGCATTTAGTGAGTTTCCACAACCTGTGAAATCAGAAAAATCATTATTATGATTTAGTGTGTAATAAGCACCAGGACCATAGCCTTTAAAGCATTGGGTTACTCCAGTAATTCCACCTTCTGAAGTGTGGTTATAAACCACGTCTAAAATCACTTCAATTCCAGCCTTGTGTAAGGCTTTTACCATGTCCTTAAATTCTTGAACAGTTTTAACTGGGTCAGTTGTAGACCCATAAGCATGGTGTGGTGAGAAAAATCCTATAGGAGAATAACCCCAATAATTCACACCATTTGGTGCATCTTGGTGGTCAAACTGATGAACTGGAAGTAACTCTACAGCTGTAATACCCAATTCTTTTAAGTAAGGTATTTTTTCTATCAATCCTAAGTAAGTACCTCTAAGGTTTTTGCTCACTCCTGAGTTGGCATTTTTTGTAAAACCAGCTACATGCAACTCATAAATAATAGATTTTGAATAAGGAATTTGTAGTGGTTTGTCTCCTTCCCAATTATAAGCTTGGCTATTAATAACTACGCTCTTCATTGCATAGGCTGCATTTTCTACTCCGTATTGCTTTGCCTTATGTCTATCGTAATTTTTTCCAACCGCTATACTTTTTGCATAAGGGTCTAATAATAATTTACTGCCATCAAACAAATTTCCGTGTTCGGGAGAGTAGTTGCCATATACTCTGTACCCGTAAAGTTGCCCTTCTTTAATGCCGGGAATAAATATATGCCAGTAATAAAATGTCTTATTAATCTTGCTATCTAGTCGAAAAACTTGAGAAGGTGCTGTGTCGTCAACATTATTAAAAAATAAAAGCTCTACAGCTTGACAATTTTTACTAAAAACACAAAAATTAACTCCTTCAGATGTATATGTAGCTCCAAGTGGAAAACTCTTACCTGGTTGTGTGTCAGATTTCATAGGTTAGATCAGATTACCGATTTAGTGTTGAGAATCTAAAAAAATAAGAATTGGTCTATTAAATATGGATTAATTATACAAAATTCAAGGTGTAATGCTGTTACAACTTGTTTAATTTTTTAATAAAATAAATCATAGACCTCAAATCATAAATATGGAATTTGAAGATGAATTTTTAAAGTATGCTATTGAAAGTTTAAGGAAAAAGTTTTTCCATATACCTGAAATAATTTCGATAGGAATAGGAAAAAGAAATGCTTTTGATTCAATGAAATCTTCAAATACAATCATCTTTTCAGTTGATAATAAAAAGTTAAGAGATAAACTATTGTTAGAGGATAGTGTTCCAGCCTTTTTTGAAGGTATTCCAATCGATTTACAAGAATGCCAAAGTTTTGAACTTCTTCAAAATACATTACAAAGTGGTGCTGGTATTGGACATATTAATGGTGGAAACGGAACATTGGGAGCTTTTGTGAAAAAAGATGGCATTGAATATATCCTTTCAAATAATCATGTGCTGGCAAATTGTAATAATGGAAAGCAAGGTGATGAGATAGTTTTTAAGAAATCGAGAAAGAATAATTTAGAAAATGCAGGATATTTATACGATTTCATCCAAGTTCACACTGAAAACAACCGTTTATTATTAAGTAAAATCAAAGATAAACTGAAATTACAAACACGGTTATCAACTAAATTAAAAGAATCTGAATACATTAATTATGTAGATGCAGCTTTGGCGACACCTATTTCAGAAGGTAATTTAAACATTCCTGCTATTGGTTTAATTAATACTATTAAGTCTGCTTCTGTTGGGTTAAAAGTGAAAAAGTATGGAAACGCAACAGGTTTTACAGAAGGTGAAATAATACAAACGGCAGTTACATGTAAAGTGAAGTTTGGAAAAAAAGTAGCAGTATTCACAGATCAGATAATGTGTAAAATGCCAAACAAACCAGGAGATAGTGGAGCTTTATTGGTTTCTGATAATAGCGCTGTGGGATTAGTTTTTTCTGGGAACAAAAATTATCTATTAGCAAATCGTATTGAACGTGTATTTGGAGCTTTAAAAATTACATTTTAATAAACTATCATAGAATAGTAAATGAGAAAACTAACATTCTTCATTCTGCTTTCCATTTTGCTTGCTTCTTGTAACAATGATCACAAGAGGGTTTTGCTTGTGTTTGATCCTACAATTCCTCAAGCGCAAGAAATAATATCAAATGCATTTGAAGATAAATCAATAGAGTTAGATACTACTGCATCAATAAGTTACATTCATGAAGATACTTTAAAGAATTATCCTTATTTGGTTCTGGTTGGAGTTGATGGAAAAATGCTAAATACAAAGCAGCAAAACCATTTAGAAAGATATGTACAGGCTTCAGGTGAATTAATTCTTATTGGCACTAATATAAATCCTAAACATCAGTGGCCTTGGTATAATAAATTGGCTACAAAAATCAATGAAAATATTCAGAGCCCTTCTGTAATTAGGCCAGTAAAAACAGCTATAAACGAATTTGATAAAAAAATACAAGTTAATTTCGATGGTGGAAATATTAAGTTATTCCCACTTGTAGGCAATTCAATTAATAAGATTTGGGAGGGTATTGAAGAAATGCCTTTACCAGATTATGATCTAGCGCATACCTTACGAATACCTGATGAAGATCGATTTGTTAAAGTGGTGTTGGATAATGATGTGAATGAACCGATGGGACTTGCTGTAATGCCAAATGGCAAAGTAATCTTTATAGAGAAGGAAGGGAATATAAAACTGTATAATCCTGAAACATCGAAAACTAAATTGCTAACTACATTTAAAGATAGCTCTTTGGTTTCTGATTCAGGAGATTTATTAGCAGTAGAAATAGATCCCGATTTTATAAATAATGGATGGATTTATTTTTACTATTCTGTTTTGGGAGATGAACATAAGCAGCGGTTATCAAGGTTTTTTATGGCTGAAGATAGTCTTTTAAGAGATACTGAAAGAGTAATTCTAGAAGTGCCTGCGCAAAATGAAAAAAGCTCCCAAAGTGGTTCTATAAAGTTTGGGCCAGAAGGATTACTATATATTGCTATTGCTGATAGTATCAGTCCAATAGAGTCTGATGAACAACTACCACTAGGTGATAAATCAAATGAAAACTCCACTGATTCGCTAAAGTATTCTGCTAATGCAAATGATTTGCGAGGTAAAATACTGAGAATCAAAGTTAATGATGATGGTACTTACAGTATTCCTGATGGAAATTTATTCCCAAAAGATGGTTCTGAAGGAAGACCAGAAATTTTTGTAATAGGGGTACGAAATCCTCTCA
>PBYL01000438.1 GCA_002729595.1 Thalassovita sp.
TTATCGCGATAAAACTCAGGGTCTTTAATAATATACTCAACACCTTTATCTTCGAAACTCTCAAGATTTGGAATTGGTGGTTTGCGAGGTTCAAAACATCCTAAACCTCCTGCAATCGCGATAACTGGTGCAACATGTTCTGTACCTTTGTTGGTGGTAAGCTTATAGCGACCATCTGCTAACTTCTCTAAAGTTTGCGCTCTCTCGCCTAATGTAAAACCAGGTTTAAATGGAGCTGCTTGTTCCATTAACCTGTCTACTAAATCTCCCGCTAAAATCTCTGGGTAGCCGGGAATATCATATATAGGTTTTTTAGGATAAATCTCTGCACATTGTCCACCAGGAATGGGTAAGGCATCAATTAAATGACATTTCAATTTAATTAATCCAGCTTCAAAAACGGTAAATAATCCACATGGTCCTGCCCCTATTATTAATATGTCAGTCTCAATCATTTTTATTTGTTGTTTAATTAATCATTATGCTAGTTGGTAGTGTATATCGACATAATTAATGGTTAACCATATAGCACTAGGAAAAGTGCCATTTTTTATTCATAAAAAACAATTACTTCTTCTTTGCTTTTTCTTTTAATATCTGGTACTGTAGCGTTTTCTGGTGCATAGCCAACTGGTATTAATAAGTAAGGCTTTTCGTTTTTAGGCCTATCTAAAACCTTTACCAAAAAATTCATGGGGCTGGGCGTGTGGGTAAGTGCAACTAAACCAGCATTATGGATAGCAGTAAGTAAAAATCCGGCAGCTAAACCAACCGATTCACTCACATAATAATTATTCTTTTTGTTTGCTTTTTCTACTTCAAAAGATCGCTTAAATACCACTATTATCCAGGGAGCTATTTCTAAAAATGGTTTGTGCTCATCGGTGGCAAATGGCTTTAAATCTTGCAACCAAGAGTCTGACATTCTACCACTATAATTAATTTTTTCTTCTTTCTCTGCAGCTTCTCTAATTTGCTTTTTTACTTCTGGGTTAGAAATCGCACAAAAAGTCCAAGGTTGCTTATTGGCACCTGAGGGAGCTGATGAAGCCGTCATAATAATTTTTTCTATTACTTCTTTAGGCACAGGTTTGCTAGAAAACTCTCGCAACGATCTTCTCTGATTCATAAAAGTATAGAAATCAGAAACTCGCTTAACAAGTGCCTCGCCCTCATAGGCTTTTTGCCTAAAGGGAATAAACAGATTGCTTTCTTCCATTTTGAAAAGAATTTTAATAACAAGAAAAAGGAAGTAGCTCTTATAGGGAATGGGAACAAAGAAACTGACTATCCGGAGAGAAAATAAACTTATAACAAAGTTAAGCTTGCAGATTAAAATTTACAGTTTCTTAATCATTTTTTTGCACAATATTTTTAATTTCTTACAAACCCTTATCTCTTAAAAAAGTTGATAGTATAGTAGCCTAAATATAAAATAGCTTTAAGTTGGAATTACCGCTTAATTTTCTATATATAAGGGCATCAGCACAAATTTCTATAAGAATTAATTTTTATATCAACATAAAAAGATTGTCAAAATAAAAACAGCTAAATGTCTCAAAAAATAATTATTGTATCTAACAGGTTGCCTGTTACCATTCAACAAAGTGAAGATAAGTTTAATTTTATGCCTAGCGCCGGAGGTCTTGCAACAGGATTGGGCTCTATTTATAGAAAAGGAGATAACCTTTGGATTGGATGGCCTGGTTTATACGATCTTAATGAATCAGACGAACAATACATTGAAGATGAGCTAAAGAAAGACTACATGGCTCCTGTGTATCTCTCTAAACAAGATATACAAGACTATTACGAAGGGTTCAGTAACAGGACTATATGGCCACTTTTTCACTACTTTACCGAATACACTAAATACATACCTGAGCTTTGGGATGCTTATGTAAGAGTAAATCAGAAATTCTGCGATACCATTTTGCAGCATGCTAACGATGGTGACATTTTATGGATTCACGATTATCAGCTCTTACTAGTGCCTATGATGCTGAGAGAAAAACTACCGAATGCTACTATCGGGTTTTTCCAGCATATTCCATTTCCTTCTTACGAAATTTTTAGACTATTACCTTGGCGTGAGCAAATACTCGAAGGTATGCTAGGAGCCGATCTTATCGGTTTCCATACTTACGATGATATGCGCCACTTTTTAAGTTCTGTTTCGAGAATCTTAGGACATGGTAGTACAATGGGGCAAATTAGATTGAATAATAGAATTGTAGGGGTAGATTCATTCCCGATGGGAATTGATTATGAGAAATTTGCCAAAGCAACACATTCGCCAGAAACCATTGATAAACTTAAGAAATACTTCCAGATTTTATCCAATCAAAAAGTAGTTCTTTCTATTGATAGGCTAGATTATACCAAAGGCATTAAGCAAAGACTAGAAGCATTTGATATGTTCCTAGAGAAATATCCACAATACCTCGGCAAAGTATCTATCATATTGATTGTAGTACCATCTAGGGTAAAGGTAGACCAGTACAATCAACTTAAAAATGAGATTGATACCATTGTAGGTCGCCTTAATGGTAAATACAGCCGAATGGACTGGAACCCAATCCATTATTTCTATAGATCATTCTCATTCCATGCTCTTTCTGCTTTATACAGCAGTGCTGAAGTTGCCTTGATTACTCCACTTCGCGACGGAATGAACCTTGTATGTAAAGAGTACATTGCTAGTAAGCTAGATAAAAGAGGTGTTCTTATTCTTAGTGAAATGGCTGGTGCAGCGAAAGAACTTTCAGAAGCGATTCTGATTAACCCTAACGATAGCGACCAATTAGTTGAAGCGATGCACCAAGCATTGGAAATGCCAGAAGAAGAGCAAATCGCTAGAAACGAAGAGATGCAAAACAAGCTGAAACGCTACAACATCCACAGATGGGTAGAAGTGTTTATGCAGCAGTTAGATAAAGTAAAAGAAATGCAGGTAGGCTTAAATCTGAAGTTGGTAACTGGTAAAACTTTAGATAAAATAGTGAAGCACTATTCTGAATCAGAAAGCCGACTAATTCTATTAGATTATGATGGTACACTGAAGTCTTTTGCATCTAACCCGAAAGCTGTAAAACCAGACGAGGAACTTATCAACTTATTAATAAAGCTTACAGAAGACCCTAAAAACAGAGTTGTAATTATTAGTGGAAGGGATAAAAGTACGCTTGAAGAATGGGTTGGCCATCTAAAAATTGATTTGATTGCTGAGCATGGCGTTTGGTTGAAAAAATTAGGTACAGGTTGGAGTACAATCGAATTACTCGACCAAGGTTGGAAAGAGAAAATTAGATCAATTCTCGATTTGTATGTAGATAGAACTCCGGGTTCATTTATCGAAGACAAAGATTACTCACTGGTATGGCACTACAGAAAAGCCGATACAGACTTTGGTGAGTTAAGAGCAAGAGAATTGCTATCTAACATCAATTATCTAATTGCTAACATGGATTTACAAACAATGGAAGGCAACAAGGTAATTGAGATAAAAAGTAGAGCAGTAAACAAAGGAAAAGCAGCAAGCAAATGGTTAAATGAAGGAAAATATGACTTCGTATTTGCCATTGGCGATGATGTAACAGACGAAGATACATTTGCTGCAATGCCAGATTCTGCATATACAGTAAAAGTTGGATTAACAGCAACAGTTGCAAAATACAATGTTAAGTCTACTGATGAAGTAAGAGAAGTACTTAACACTTTTGCTGATACGAAATAAATAAAATTGATTCATTAGAAAAGCAAAACGGCATTCCAGATTTCTGAAATGCCGTTTTTTTATGTAGTAAGTTCTATTATTTCTCCATAATACAGAAAAAGTCAAAACACTTGTCTGCATGCTCATCAAAATGATAATCGGCTAAAGAAACCTGTTTTACCAAGCTATCATTCCCTTTCTCTAAAGACTTTCTGTTTATTCTGTTCAATATATCGTAAGGCACTTGCAAGATTCTTCTTGGTAATTTGTATTGCAAATTGAAGATATCAAAACGAGTTATTTTCTCAACAGAGAGTTTGTTTTGCTCGTAATACTCCATCACCTTTTCGCTACCAGTAATACCTTTGAGCTCAACCTTGTTAAAATATTTTTTAGCAAGTGCCAAAAGCTGATCATAAGTATACTCTCTCACATGCCATGGATTTCTGGTTAAAGAAAGTTTGATATTAGGAGTAGTAATAATCGCTTTTCCACCTGGCTTTAACACGCGCTCTATTTCTTTAATAAAAAGCTCGTCGTCTTCAATGTGCTCAATTACCTGAAAGCTAATTACTGTATCTATAGAATTAGATTCTATAAAATCTAATGGAGGAATATTTTTAGATATAAACTTAAAATTAGGATAGGTTTTTCTGTGCAAAGCCAGCAACTCTTCATTCTTATCTATACCTGTATATTTTTCGCAATTTTCTGCAACTAGCTGCATGCCTCTACCTGCACCACAACCAATTTCCAAAACTTCGCCTTCAAGCATTTTTGCAGCCTCAACATAGGCATAAAACAATCTCTGGTGAATTACATTATCACTGGTTTCCTCGTGCGAAGTGATTTCTGTTGTACTAAACATGCAATTTATATTAGAAATAAAAAATTGATTTGGCTTGTACCAAGCTTGTAAAGCTAAATCTTAAAAAAATGCCGCCCTTAGTTTTTTAACTAAAAACAGCATTTTGTATTTAATTTTTCGAATTAAAACTTAACGCCTAATTTCTTTAAAGTAGCTTTTGCTGTGTTTTTAAGGTTCTCTTTTACAGCAGTTTTTACCTTTTTAGATTTACTTTCTGTTGGGCGTGCTTTAAATACTGTATCGTGGTAACCTACTGCTCCATCTCTTTCATTAGTATAGAAATAAGCAAAGAAAGATTTTCTGGTTACATCTTCTGGAATAGTAATTTTTGAATAACCATGATAAGAAATCTCACTTGTTTCGAAAATCACACAGCGATTAAACATTGGTAAAACCATTTTATCGCAGTTAGACATATCTGCATTCCACATTTCTAAAGCTCCTCCGTATTCATCTTTCCAGTTTTTTTCTAGATAAATTAAGAGGTTTAGTCTTCTGTGTACATTTTTTATATGGTGGATGTTGAAATCTATGTGTACATCTAAAAAGCTACCATTTGTACCTTGGTGAATACCTGAACCCATGTGGTCATCAGTAATAAAAACCTCATCGATTCCTGTTACACCAGAAACCCATTTGTAAAATTCTGGTGAGGTAAAGCTCTCTTTTATTTGAGAGAATACCGGATGGAAAACGCCAAAATCCGAACCTTCTAATTTGTTTTCGTTAAGACCTTTCCAGTGAGTTTTTAATTCTTGTACTCCCGGAAAATTCTCATAAGCTTGTAAAGCAACTTCTTCTGACAAGAAATTATCCATTACAATGTGTCTGTAAGGTAGTGCTGTATCAAAATCGTGTTTAAGTTTGCTTACAGCTTCGGTTGAAACGTATTCCTTATTTAGTATATCCATGGTTTTATATTAAGCTTTTCAAAAATTAAATTCAGAAAATTTGAAATCTATATCTTTACGGTTTCTGTATCTCTTCAAAAATAGCGTATTTTCACTTTACAGGAAACCAATCTTTGTATTCAATCATTTTAAACAAACATAAGGAGTACATTATTCCAATTTTATTGTTTAATCTTTAGGCTTCCTTCCGTAAATAATTGAAAATAATACATTTAAAAATAATTCTTATGTTTTTTAATGAAACTTTAAAAATACATACTAAGCACTTTTTATATTTTTTACTCTTCGTAATACCGGGTTTTGCAACAGCTCAGGAAAAACAAATGTACTGCGATGTACAAGTTTATAACTCTGGTGCTTTACAAAATGTGGAAGTCGCTTTTGAGGTTGCCCGACTATCAGAAGAATTACAACCAACAGCCATTCAGGCAAATTATCAGGTTTTGAGTAATGATAAAGTTGTTGAAAGTAAAGACATCAGTTTTACTAATACTCCTGTAGAAAAAATTAATAGTACCTTCTATTTCAATTTTATAATTGAGCAAGCAGCTAATAATGCACGCCTAAAACTTACTATTAAAGATTTAGCTACTGGGCAAAGCATCTCTAAAGAAGTATATCTCAATAAAAAAGAACAGGTAGTAACTTATAGTTTCCGAAATATTAGTAATCCGGTTTATAGTGGTTTTGTATGCCTTGGTGAAAAGTTTATGCTACAAGATGATGTTGATAAACCTATTTATTTAGTAAGGTTTAAAGATAATTTTCTACCAGCGGCACCTCCAATGGGTAACGATATGAGTGGCGGCAGCAGAGAACTTACTGTAGATAGCATTTTAACAGTAAGAACTAATGAACCTATTATTTTAAATCAAGAAGCACTCTACTTTGCACAAGAAGATACAAGTACTGTAAAAGGTATTGGTTTTAGAGTTGTAAGTCCAGATTTTCCCAAATTTAAAAGTGTGGAAAATCTCGCCCACTCTATGATTTACATTTCTACCAATAAAGAAATTAATTCATTTTTAAATGCGGAAGACAAAAAAGCTGCGCTAGATACTTATTGGATTAATGCTGGTGGTAGTGTAGATATCGCCAAAAGAATGATTAAAGAATACTACCAAAGAGTAACTTATGCCAATAAGAGCTTTACCAATTACAAAGCTGGCTGGAAAACCGACCGCGGAATGCTCTATATCGTGTTTGGAAGACCCTCAGAAGTGATCTCTGTAGAAAATGGGGAACAATGGGTATATTTTGTAGGTAAAAAGAGAAAAAGAGTTACATTTGAATTTGTAAAGAAGGCAAATATCTTTAGCGACTTTCACTATGAGTTATACAGGTCTCCTGCATATAAAAAGTTTTATTTTGATGCTGTGGAATTATGGCGAAAAGGAGAATTATTCTTGCCGTAATAACAATTTGCTGAGTTATTTGCTTTACCTTATAATTAAACAACCTAAAATAAATAACCAGCTAATTCATTTACAGATAATTTAACAGGAACATCTCGTGACGCAAAAGTATATTACTTTTATTGGAGATATTCATGGTTGCTTTTTCTCCTTCAGATCACTTCTGGAAAAAATTCCTCAAGCAGACAACAAGCTTGTCTTAATGGGTGATATCATTAATAAGGGAAAAAGATCTTACGAAACCTTCTCATACGTAAAAAAGAATAAAATAACCCAACTTGTTGGTAACCATGAATTTCTTTGTAAACATAGAAATCATAAGTGGGCAAAAGACACGTGGCTAAACACAGGTGGCACCGAAACCATAAAATCTATAAAAGCTTCTTTGGGAGTAAACTCCGAAAAACAGATTCAGGAAGTACTGGCAGAAATGTCTTACTTTTTTGATCAGGCTTTACCCTATCTCATTGTAGATACGCAATATGGTAAAAAAATCGTGGCTACTCATGGAGGTATAAGCAATAGAATATTCAGGCAAAATAACTATAGTTTAGAATTCTCGCTCAGTATTGATCTACGCATACCAGGCTCATATATATTTAATAAAGGAGATTTGGCTAAAATTCCGGGTTGCATACAAGTAATCGGGCACCAACCAACAGAAACAAACTTTATAAACAGCAATGGCAATTACCGAATTGATACTGGCTGTGTGTATACCAAAAGAGGAATGGGAGTTTTAACTGCACTCAGGTTCAATTTACACGAAGAAGAACCGCCTACAGTTTTCCAACAGATTTGCATTGATTAAATCAATTTGAAATAAAAATATTGAAACAAAAAAAGGGATTGCGAAATGCAATCCCTTTCTATTTATATCAAAATTAAAACTTAAGCATCTGCTGTTTTAACATGTCCTTGTTTTTTATGCTGTTGCTTCTCAACCATTTTCTGAGTATCGTACACTAATGGTGTCGCGATAAAGATTGAAGAATAAGTACCAACTATAATACCTACTAACAATGAGAATGAGAAACCTCTAAGAACTTCACCTCCAAATAAGAATAGGATTAATACAACAAGTAAAGTTGTAAATGAAGTGATTAAGGTTCTGTTTAAGGTACTATTTACAGATTGGTTAATTGTATCTTCGAATGGCTGGCTTTTTCTTAAACCTAAGTATTCTCTAACACGGTCAAACACAACCACGGTATCGTTAATTGAATAACCTATAATTGTAAGCACCGCTGCAACAAATACTTGATCAACTTCGAAACCAAATCCTAAGAAGTTAGCAATAGTGTAAATACCTAATACAACTAATACGTCGTGGAATAGAGCGGCAATCGCACCTAAACCAAATCTCCAGTTTCTAAATCTTACCCATACATATAAGAAGATAGCTATAATAGAAAATAAACCAGCAGTTAATGAAGAATCTCTGATATCATCAGCAATGGTTGCACCTACTTTAGAAGTACTTGGTATTGTAAATGTTTCTGGAGAAAGCTTAGCTTCGTTATCAGTATATGTAGCTCCTGTAAATTCTGTAATTGCAGATTTTACAGCTTCTGATACAAGGCTATCAGCTTCAGTAGATTCATTATCTACCATGTAGTTTGTCGTGATTTTTAATTTTTCACCTTCTGCACTACCGTAAGTTTTAACTTCTACACCAGAGTTTTCTAGGTTTTTCTGTAATGCTACTTCAAGTTCTGAAGGAACAACTTGCTTGTCGAACTCAACGATAAATGACCTACCACCTTCGAAGTCAACACCATAGTTTAAACCATTGATGCTAATTACTACAAGACCTACTACGATCACGATACCAGAAAGTACATAAGCTGCTTTTCTCTTACTTAAGAAGTTGAAGTTTAACTCACCAAGTAAACTTTTAGAGAAAGGAGTTACAAAAGAAATGTTGCTTTGGTTTCCTTTTCTAGTCATGAAAGAAACGATTACTCTTGTGATGTAAACCGCAGAGAAGAAAGAACAAGCAATACCAATCATTAAAGTAACTGCGAAACCTTTTACTGGACCAGAACCAAATGAGTAAAGGAAAATACCAGTTAAAAAAGTAGTAACGTTCGAGTCAAAGATCGTCCAGAATGCTCTATCGTAACCGTGGTTAATTGCATTCAATAAGTTATTACCTTCGATTCTCATTTCTTCCCTGATACGCTCAAAGATTAGAACGTTCGCATCTATCGACATACCGATTGTTAACACGATACCTGCAATACCTGGTAGTGTAAGTGCTGCATTTAACTGAGCAAGAATACCGAAGATAAAGAAGATGTTAAGAATAAGTGCTACGTTAGCAACAAGACCACCTTTAGCATAGTAAGCAATCATAAATATTACTACTAGAGCTAAACCAGCAACTACTGAAATGATACCTTCGTTTTGTGCTTCAATACCAAGAGAAGGACCAACAACCACTTCTTCTACAATTCTTGGAGATGCAGGAAGTTTACCAGCTTTCAATACGTTTGCTAAATCTTGTGCTTCTTCGATAGTGAAGTTACCAGTAATTGAAGAGCTACCTGTAGGAATTTCACCATTTACAACTGGTGCAGAATATACGTAGTTATCAAGCGTGATAGCGATTTGGTTTCCAACATTGTCGCCAGTCATTTTTTTCCATTTCTTAGCACCCTCAACATTCATGTTCATTGAAATATCTGGGTTACCATATTGGTCGAAACTTTGACGAGCATCTACTACAACCTCACCAGTTAGAGGAGCTTTACCACCTCTGTTCTTTTTAAGAACAAATAATTGAATAACTTCTGTAGAGTTACCTTGTGCATCTTCTTGAGGCTTTACAGACCAAGTGAACTGCAAGTTTGGAGGAACTAAAGAAAGAACCTCTTTATCCATAATGATCTGGTTGATTTTACTTGTATCCATCACTCTGTATGCAAGTGAATTAAAACCAGGTACATTTAAACGGAAAAGATCAGATACTTGCGCTTGTTGTGCTTCAATCGCTTGTTGGATTGAATCTGCTAATGCCGCCGAATCGTTTGCTGCTATATTATCGCCACCTTCAAATAAAGGCTCCGTTTCGTCTTGTGCTTCTTGATCGAAAAGTGATTCTGAAGATTTTGTGCTATCAGTTTTTACAGTAGTTGTTCCATCTGCATCCTCAGCTTTTTTCTTTTTAACAAGGTAGTCGTTGATCGCTAAAAGATATTGTTGGTATTCTTGTGGAGTCCATACTTCTAAGAACTCAAGTTTAGCAACACCTTGTAATAGTTTTCTGATACGTTGTGGGTTATCTACACCTGGTAATTCTATTTGAATTCTACCAGTACCTTGTACTCTTTGAATTTGCGGTTGAGATACACCGAATTTATCAATTCTCGTACGGATGATATTAAAAGTACGATCGATTGCTCCTTCTACTTCTTCTTCGATTACTTTTTTAACATCGCTGTCGTCAGTATCAAAATCGATTCTTCCTTTGTTAGCAGTATTAGCAAATACTTGATTTAATTTAGTATTTGGAGCTAATTCTTCGAAAGCCTGAAAGAAAAGCGTAGTAAAGTTTTCTTGGCTATTTTTTTGTCTTTCTGCAGCTACCTCAAGAGCTTTTTTAAATTCAGGATCGTCGTTATCGCCTGAAAGTGCAGTGATAATTTCTGCTGGAGAAACCTCAAGAGTAACGTGCATACCACCTTGAAGGTCAAGTCCTAAGTTAAGCTCACTGTTTTTAACATCCTGATAAGAAAAGCCTAAAAATACTGGCTCGTTCCAAATAGAATCTAAATAAGACTGCTTTTTAAAATAATCCACCGATCCACTTTCTGTTCTAGCATATTCGTTTGCTTTTTCTTGAACATTTCTGGATACCAGTGTAAATGAAAGGTAAAATAAACATAGCAGCGTGATAATTACCGCTAAAAATATAATTCCGCCTCTGTTGCGCATGGTATAAAAATTTAATTGGTATTTATTTCTGTATAAAAAATTTGAGTCAGGCAGATAAAATTTGAGTGTTGCCTGGCTTGTATGAGTGTGAGTTTAGTTTACAGCTATGCTGCTATGGTGCGTGTGGAGCCGAAAAGAATAGCAATATATTCTTTATAAAACATAGTAGAGAGGGTGTAAATGCAGTTTGATAGTATGCTCCCTCGTTGGTCAAAAGAATTGGTAAGACATAATTAAATATTATGCCTTTAACAGGATGAAAAGGAACAAAACTAGTAGTACCTACAGAGATTACAACTGATTGCTCTATCCTACAAGTATTCTTATCGTTTTGGTTTTCATCATCTTCTGCATTATCTTTTACCTCTTTGGTAATATATTGCTGATGTTCGGTCTGTTCAATAAGTTGTAAAGCATTCGCAAGCAATGGCGATGATAGCACCATAACAGCAAATACCCATGTAAATAATAACCTTATGAACTGACTCTGTTTTTTCATAGAGGGCACAAAATTACTGATTCAATTTAATAATTAAAAATCAGGATGAAATATTGATATTTTTCTTATTTTAACATACTCAATTTTTTCATTTTAAATCCACATTATATGAAAAAACAGGAAACGTACGACTTATTAAATGATTTGTATGAAACTTATCAGTATCTGATTACAAAGATAGATCATACAAGAGAATTACTTGAAAACGCTAACAACGATCCTCTGGTAGATTTTGAGAAACAAAGAGTTAAAGATATTGTAGACTCAATTGTAAACAGGCACGATGAAATTCAAACTGATATACAACAACTAAAAAATATGGCCATGGATTAAAAAAAACTACTTAATAATTAAGTTGCCAGTTCTACTTTATTGTAAAACTGGCAACTTTTTGATGGTACCCTACCAAAAAAACTTAGATTGTTTCTAATTTCTTCTTAAAGACAAGCAATACTTTTTCAAAATACTTATCAATTTCAATAGCTACTTTTTCTTTATCGTCTAGCTCTCCATTACTTTTTACCAATGCTTTTTTAGTTTCTGTTAAGTAATTTAAAAAGCCATATAACTTTAAGAGGTTTAGCAAACCAGACATTTTATGGTGTATTTGTCGGTAAGCTTCTATATTCCCTTTGAGCACTGCATCTACCAAAATCCTCTGGTTATTCAGCATTTCTTTTTCAGACATTTCTAAAAACTTGGTATAACTATCTTTATCGGCAGAAAAAAGTCTATCTGGCTCAGAGAAATCTATATTAATTGGCGTATCTATCAACTCTACTACTTTTATTTCTTCTTGTTTTAGAATCACTTCTTTCTCCTGTAAAACCTCCACTTCTTTTTTAACAGGTCTAATTTTATGCTTTTTAATTACCTCGTAAAGCTTATCGTGGTTAACTGGTTTAGCTAAAAAGTCTGTCATTCCGCAGGCTCTTACCTCTTTCATAATCTGATCGCTTAATCCAGCAGTGAGTGCGATAATTGGTATTTTTTTATAGAAAGGATTACTAAAAGCTCTAATTCTACGCGTAGTTTCAAAACCATCTATGCCAGGCATTTGCAAATCCATCAGCACCATATCGTATTCTTTATTCTGTATTTTATGAATACCCTCATAGCCATCAGAAGCCGTATCAAGCTCTATCCCCCAACCTGCTGCAAAACCCTTCATAATGAGCTGGTTTGTATCTACATCTTCTATATACAGAATTTTTATCCCTCTAAAATCTCTAATATGTACTGTTTCGTTTTGCCCCCTACTTTTGGCATCGTCTTGTTTTACTTTATTAAATTCTATAATTACAGAGAAGGTGGTTCCTTTATTTACTTTACTTTCCATTAAAATTTCACCACCCTGTAACTCTATTAAGTTTTTAACTATAGATAGCCCCAAGCCTGTACCACCGAATTTTCTTGAAGTATCTTTAGAGGCTTGTTGGAATGGTTCAAATATTTTTTTCTGTTTTTTAACTGGAATACCTATTCCTGTATCCCGAACATTAAACAGCAACTTTACTTTTTTGCCTTCATCTTTTAAAACTTTTACCTCTAAGTCTACCGAACCCATTTGTGTAAACTTGATCGCATTAGATAAAAGGTTATTCAAAATCTGACTTAATCTTGTAGAATCGCCTTTTACATATTTAGGCAGGTTTTTAGTTTTCTTGAGGGAGAAAGCAATGTTTCTGTCGTTTGCCTGAGTTTTATAACTGAGAAAAGTATTTTGCAGCATCATGTGTAAATCGAACTCATTATTTTCGAATTCGAGTTTACCCGCTCTAATTTTGCTAAAATCTAATATATCGTTAATCAGAATCATTAGATTATTTGCCGAAAACTTAATGGCAGAAAGAAAACGTTTCTGATCTGATCTCGAATTTTGCTGCAATAGCAACTCATTCATACCGATAATTCCACTCAAAGGTGAGCGAATCTCATGACTCATTACAGAAAAGAAGTTCTCTTTGGTTCTCATCGCCTCTTCTACTTTCAGCTTTGCCCTTCTCACTTGCACTTCTGCTTTTTTCTGCTCAGTTATATCGGTATCTGTTCCTATTAGCTTTTCTGGTTTTTGGTCTTTATCAAAAATGACAGAAGCACGTGTGATCATCCAGCATTTGGAAGCATCTTTTTTACTTCTTAATTGCACCATCTCAAAAGGCTCTTTAAACTCACCTTTTTCCAGATAAGCTTTTAGTGCATTCTTAATATTTAAAAACTGAGATACGCCAATAATCTTAGAGAATTCTTTTTTCTCAAAAAACAGGTTTTCTTCAGAATAGCCATATAAATACGCCAAGTTGTTGTCGTACTCAAATCTGTCTCCTTCTATTTTATATTCCCAAACACCTGTTTTTCCTGCTTTTACAGCAAGCTCGTAGCTTCTGTTTAAATAGCGATATTTAATCTCATTATTTTTCCTTTCAGTAATATCCATAATGGAGCCCAGCATCCTTTCTGGGTTACCATCAGAATCGAAAGTGAGATAAGCCCTGTTAAAGAAGTGCCTGTATTCCTGTTTCTCTTCTACCCAACATTTAAATTCCCCATCCCAATGGCTCAGTCTCTCAGATAAAGCCATTCGCATTTTTTCATTAATTATTTCTTTATCATCCGGATGAATTACTTTAAGTAAGGCACTTATATTAGGAATTGTAGTTTCTGAAATGCCTAGTTTTTCATACAAAGCAGGATTCCACCAAACACTGTTTGTTAAAATATTCCAGTCCCAAATAGCATCGTTTGTAGCTCTGGCAATAAGATTAAACCTTTCCTGACTTTTAAGAATAGCTTCTTCGTATTGCTTCTTCTTGGTATAATCCATACCAGAGGCGATATATTCTTTTACAATGCCATTTTTATCGAACAGTGCAGAAATTTCCCAACGTGTCCAGTATGAGTTATCGCCAGAAATAAAGCGGAATTCAAGTGTAACTGAATTATTAGGGTCGGCAGTGATATCTGCTATGGCAGATTCAAAAACAATTCTGTCTTCAGGGTGAATAAACACATCTGCCAAACTATGAATAACAATTACCGGATCGGCATTTAGAAAACGACTAAGCGCATCGTTTACATAGTTAACTTCAGCTTTTCTATTAAACCTGATAATAAAGTTTTTCTGGAAATCGAGTAAAACCCTTACTGCTTCTTCTTGGTGCTGTAGGTCAGTATTTCGCTTTATTAATTGCCTAACATCTTTCTTTAGCTGATTTTTATAATCAATTAAAGCTTCTATTCTTTCTTTTTTGGTAGAGTCGTTTTGTGTGATCAAAGCAATTACCACTTTATCTACTACCTCATTTCTCTTAACCGGAATCAATTCAACTACATAGCTTTCAAAATCAAGGTTTACAACCTCAACTATATTTTCATCATGTAATACTCGATCGAAATTCTCAAGTATAATTGCCTTTAGTAATTGATCTTTTTTATGCTTGATAAGGTAATCATCAAGAGATAACTCTTCCTTTACTTCTTCTCTTTCACCAGCCTTTAAAGTATACTGTATTTGCTTATTGGCACTTGCAACTATCACTTCTGCACCCGAATAAGTTAATATCGACTGATACGCATAATTCTCTTCTGTAAACTCAAAGCGCACATCATCATGCATGCTTATATCTCTTAGAATACACACAAAATGTGTAATCTCATTATAAGAGTTTCGCTTATAAGGAATAATTCTCATATGAATGAGCTTAATATCACCATTCATATGAATTACCCTAAAATGTACGTCCCAATTATCTCTGGAACCTTCTTTAATTTTATTTCTTAGAGAGAATATGTTTTCGTAGTCGCCAGCATGGATAATCTCATTTCCGTAATACCAGATACTTTTTTTATCGTCGTATTGATAACCCAGATACTTAAAAAAGTTCTTATTAGAGTAAACCTGCCTAAAACCTTCTATTTCATGAATGCTGATAAAATCTGAAGTGTCTTTAATAAGCGCACCCAATATTTCTGCATCCGAAGCCTCCGAAACACTTTCTTCTTCTATAAGAGAAGCAGATAAATGCAGCTTTGTTCTGTTATCTGCATCATCGAAATGCTGGCAAAGATTCGCATAGTAGTATACTATGCCATAGATACCAGCATCGTATTTTAGTTTAAGAGCACAAGCTGGATCATCTGGCGAGAA
>PBYL01000439.1 GCA_002729595.1 Thalassovita sp.
TGGTAGATGCTCAGTTTTATAAAACTGAAAAGTTTGAAGGTTCCTCAGTAGATGTATTTCAGCAAGATGATGATATATCAATAGGCATTTCCAATGTGGCAAAAAGTAGATTGGAAGTCAATAAGCCGTTCGTGTTATCTGCTATTCAACTATTGTATTCTACTCATGCCACTGATGCCATTACTAATTTTGATCCAGTGGAATATCCTGCTGCATTAAAAAGAGGTGAGATTTCATTCAGGTATAATTCCAAAGATGTGATTGATAAGATGCCAGTATTCAGCACATTTGATCCGGGAATAGATGGATACGACCAGCAAAAACCTTATGGGTTTTATGAGCTGAAAAATCCGAAGATTATGCTGGATGATCGCATAGAGTTTACCATCCGATTACAAGCAGGTCAAAATCTGGGTGCTGAATCTCATGCAGTAAAGGTATTACTGATTGGTACTACTGTAAAACCCTACTAACTGATGGATTTAGCAGGCTTTGTTCACTTGTTTAAAAACTTTCTGGATTCAGCTAATCAGGAAAGCTGGATAGAAGTGATTGAAATCAAAGTCACGGCACAACAGGGAGAATTTACAACCCGGTATGAACACCAGTATGATTTTGATAAAATCGTTGGAGTTTGTTCCAATTATCTGCCTGATTATGCCAATGAGAAAGCTGGAGAAATCAGAGAGTTTAAAGTGGGGAATGAAAGTGTGTTTTTTAGTAAAGGTACCAGCTTAGATCTGATTACAGCTCGGAATCATCAAAATGTAAAAGAGCGGTTTTTTCCAGTATGCAGAAAAATTAGGCGAAGCGATTTTTTACAAATCAGTATTAAAGATACTTCTCAAGGAGATTTTACTCCTTATACACGAAAGATATATGTATTAATGCGACAAAGTCTCCGACTGGATCGCCAGAAAGATACCATGGATGGTAATGAATAAAGTTGAAAAAATATTCTCAGCTTCATTTACAGAAGAAGAAGTGAAAGTGTATTCGGTCAAGTTTGGCAATGCTTGTCAGTGTTTGAAAGGTGTGCTCATTTTACCACAAGGAGCAAATCAGCAAGTAACAGTGACTTTGAGGAAAAACAAAGGTGCTACTCCAGTATTTAGAAAACTGGAATTTGCTTCTAACCATGGAGAACTTGTAGATGATATTCCTTGCAGTGTTTCTAAGAGCTATCATCCCTTACATATTCCATTGCAAAATGAGATTTTAACAGGCAGTATAAAAAGCAAAGGAGCCGGAAAGGTGGATGTATTTTTTCAATATGATGATTGAGCAGTTTATAGCACAAGAATTACAAAAGGTAAAGGCAGCCAGGCACGAAATAAAAAATCTGGTATTTCAGGGAGAAGGAGTTTTGCAGATCCTTCCCTTTCAGTTTGTACTGGTCAATTTTTTTCAAGTGCAAAGTGCAGGTGCCAGCTTTCAAGTTCAGTTGTATTCAGATGATAATTTGATCAAATATCACCAAAGCAATTGTCAACCTATAATGGATCCTTATGCCAGTAGATTCTTTGCTAGTTCTCAATTGATCAGTATACATCGCGGTTATTTGGAATCTAAAAACTTTGATCAAGCAGATGATTTTTACTTGAACTATTTTTTGATAAATACCTATGATCACTGAAATAGAAAATCTAAAAAACAGGGCCAAGATCTTGAGTAATTACTTTGAGATTAGAGATGGAGAAACTCGGCAAATGCTGATTAGCACCACCATGAATAACCCGGAGAATAAAAAGTTTAATGAGGTGATAGATGAATTTGTAGTGAATGAAACTTTAAAAACCATCGAAGTGAGAATTGGCAACTCTCAAGCTGATGCAAAAAGAAGTGTGTACTATATCAGTGCAGCAGGTTCTGATTCAGATGAAGTTCGGATAATGCAGCCTCAACAGAATTATGGAAACTTTCAAGGGTTTAATGGGCATCCATTTCCAAGTGGTGCGCAAGGCAAGCAATCTCAAAGTGAATACATTGAAAGTTTGGTGAATGCCAGGCTCGAAACCTATAATGTGCAATTTGAAAAACGCTTATTTGAGTTTGAGCAGCTAGCAGCCAGACAAAACTTTGAATCCGAGTTGAAGTACAAAGATTACATTCGTGACCTTGAGCACAAGCTACAATTAGTGGAAGAGGAAAAACGTCGCTTTATGATTGAAGAAAAAGAGCGAAGGGAAAAGGAGAAGCTACAGGAAGAAATTGACAAGCTCAAAGATAGAAATACCATTATCAATAGTCTAGGTGCTATTGCATTAAACGGGTTTCAAAGTTTTGTAGAACAGAAAAACTTAGGTGGTTTATTTAAAAAGGAAAAGCAAGATTCTAATCAAGATACAGCACTCCCACCAACTAAAAATGATACTGAAAAAGTCCCTGAAATGACTTTTAAGATTAAAGAGGATGATGCTAAAGCAGATTCTATAGAAGAGGATAAAAAGTACAAAGCGCTATTAGGAATGCTTGCTGGCTTGAATGAAGAGCAATTAGCTATTTACAGTAAAGCAATTGAAGAAGGTAAAAATGATGAGCACTTTTTAGAAGACTTAAAAAGCTTTATGGAAGAAGAGGATGAGACAGCAGAAGAAGTGAAACCAGAAACTAAAAAGCAAGAAGAAAAAGAAGCTGACCCAATTTTAAATTAAAGTCATTGCCTAATGGAAAACAAGAAGATCTTTTTTTCAAGTCTGGTTATTCTCGTAGTGGTAGTTATTATCTATAAATACACCAAAGAGAAAAACAGTAGTTCTTTGCAAGGTTTTAAGGGTATGATTGAACCAGACTATTGGCATGGTTTAGAGGTTTATAATAACACAAAGAGTACCTTGGGTTCACTGGCTTCAGATAAGACCTATGATTTTATTACCAATATGGTGATAGAAATGATTGAAAAAGCATCCGGTTTGGAATGGAGAAAGCCTTGGACGTCTGTAGAGAAATATGGTATCTATGCACAGAATTATAACTCTAAAATTCCCTACAAAGGATTTAATGCACTCTTTTTAAACTTTATCATTCCATTCAATAGAAATAAAGCTTGGGATGTCCCCTATTTTTTAACCTTCAAACAAGTAAAAGAAAAGAAGGGAAAGATTAAGAAGTTTGCCAAGGGCTACCCAATCTATTACTACAATGTAGTTTACAAGGATGGAAAAGAAAGCCTGACTAAAGAAGAATACTGGGAACGCTATGACAGATATAGAAAATCTGGAAAACTGGACCAATTAAACAGTTATGCTTTCTTAAAATACTATACCGTATTTAATGCCGAAGACATAGAAGGAGTTGATTTTAACTTGCCTCAACCCGTAGCTCCTCAAAGAGAGATAGAAAAAATAGAATCAGCAGAAGGTATATTGAGGAATATGCCTAACAGGCCACCGATTGTGTTCAAGCAAGATCGAGCTTTTTATATGCCTGCTTATGATTTTGTGAATATGCCAGATCAGCATCTTTTTGAAAATGACAATCAATTCTACTCTACCCTTTTTCATGAATTGGCACATTCTACCAAACATGAAACAAGACTAGATGACAAGCAAAGAGGTGGTGCAAAAGGAACACCTGAATATGCTTTTGAAGAATTGATAGCAGAATTATCAGCTTGCTTTCTGTGTGGGCAGTCGGGAATATTTTTCGATGTACTTCAAAAAAATAGTGCTGCTTATCTAAAAAGCTGGAAGTCAAGACTAATTACAGAAATGAAAAATGATAACAAGTTTTTTATAAGGGCAGCAGGTAAGGCACAAAAAGCAGCGGATTATATACTGGATAAAGATGCAGAGGGTCAGCCTCGATACTTGCGACATGATGCACTCATGACAGATTGGAGGCAGCAGACATTACCCGCAAGTTTGGAAGTTGATGCAGGTAAAAGACCTGATATTATCAGTACACCGAAATATGAGCCTGGTAAGCAGTTGTCTCTTTTTGGTTTGCCTTATCAGGTATTGCTTTAAATGAAGAAGAAATGGACCTAAAAAAGATTCAAAGAGTACTGCAATTGATGTTTTTAGTGCTTACAGTAGTTATCATCATTTTGGAAATTAAACAGGATTATAAAAATGAAAAATTACACGGTTGAAATCAATATTGCAGCAGAAACCTCTAAAGAAGTGGAAGAGAAACTTCAGGGCTTTGCAGAATTGTAACAAATGATGAGTCATGAGGACTTTATCCAGATTGTTGAGTTTTTAAAAGAGCATCCAGATACGCTTAACCAGATTAAAGAATTGGTGAATAATCCAGGGAAAATATTTGGTGTATTTAAAAATGCATTCCCAAACAAAATCTTTGGCTAAAAAGTAAATCATGAATCCGGTTCTTTTTACTTCTATTCTAAATTCAAAAGCCACAAAAGCAGCAGTCAATACCCTTTTTATCATACTGGTGGTGGCTGTGGTGATACTTGTTTCAAGGAGTGCAGTAAAAAAGATCAGAGAAAACAACCGAAAGGATAATATTGATGAATTCCAAAATCAGATGGCAGCCCGCTTTTATGATACGCTCTTCCCCTACTCTACTTGGTTTAAATGGGTGGTGCCAGTGGACGAACTAAAAATTATAGAGCTGGCCAAAGAAACAGGCAAAAAGCGAATTGATGAAGTAGCCAAAGCCTATAGAATAGCATACGATAGATATCTGATTGATGATATTCAAAATGAGTTGACAACTATGCAACAGGATGAATTTTTTAAATCACTGGCATGATGAAAAAGTCTAAAAAAAGAAAGGCCGACACACTGGATACACTAATCATTATAGTGGCGATTCTTCTTACAATAGCGGGTTTTGCTTATTACTTGAAAAGAAAGAAAACGGGTGCTTTGGTAGAAGATAGCTTTAAAGATCAAATTTCTGCTTTTGCTCCTACTGAAAATGTGAGTATTGATTTTAAGGAAGTAAACAATAGTTATTTTACTACTCATCCACATGCATTTGCAACAGTTGATAACTTAAATATCAGGGAATCTCCCGGTACTGGAAATGTAGTTAAACAGGTAAACAAAGGAGATTACATTGGAGAGCACACAGGAAAAAGCACAGACATAGGCATGCCTACTAGTCCGGGACGCTGGGCTAAGCTCATTACCCCTGAAGGAAAAACAGCTTGGGTATTTTCTGGTATGATTGAAAGCAAGGTAAGTAAAAACTTAAACGGTTTTGAAAAGATTAAAGTAATTGCGTGATGGTATCTAGAGGTTTTGAAAATAACAATCCGGGAAACCTGGTGATTACTTCAGCGAGTTGGAAAGGTAAAGTGCCACTTCATTTAAATACTGATGGCCACTTTGAACAATTCACTCAAATGTATTGGGGACTAAGAGCTATGATGATTGATATAGTGGGTGATATTGTAAAAGATGGAAAAAACACTTTAAGAAAGCTCATCAATGAATATGCACCTGCTTTTGAAAATAATACTTCGGCATACATCAACTATGTAAGCAACAAAACAGGGCTCAAACCAGATGATGTAATCAAACTAGATAAATCATTATTATCTAAAATCATTAGGGCAAAGGTTGAAGTAGAAAATGGCAAAGATCAAGCTGATAAATACTATAAAGACAAAGATTTTAATAAGGCTTTCAGTGAATTACCACTTACTACCCTAGCCCAAATTAACGCGAATCAAACTTTTCCTTTTCTAATCATAATAGCAGCAATTACACTGATATGGCTCATCACTTTTAGACTGATAAAAAAATGAAAGCACTTGGCAACCAGACTTTAGCATTTGATGAACTGCAAGAAAAAAACTTGACTATACCTGAAAATACCATTCTGGCTGAAATTGTCATGGAAGCTGGGAATAGAGCAGAAATCAGTGCACGCTTTACTGAAAATGGAGAAGCACCAACAGCAGAAAATGGGCTTCCATTAAATCATTTAAGCATACTGGAAGTGAAAGGAGCTAACCTACAAAACTTTCAGGTAATTGGGATTCACACAGGTATTACCCATTTTCTAAAAATTGAATACTTCGGATAATGGCTTTACGGAAATATTTTTTAAATCAAACACTTGGACTCAATATGGCAAATTCAACAAGCGGTGAAACCACTATATTAAATCCCCTACCCGTTGGAGACTCTTCCATTTTATACAAATATTCCAAAATCTATTTTGTTGATCCTGAAAATGGAGATGATGAAACAGGTTCAGTCAATGAGCCAGATTTGCCATTTTTAACTGTAACAGCAGCACTTGAAGCAGCAGAGCATAGCGCATTACTGTATATGATTCAAGGAGATTATCCACCTGAAAACAACCTATTAAAAAATGGTGTAGATCAATACTGGGAAGATGGAGCTAGTATGAGCTTAACAGAAGGAGCTCTTTTTATGGATCAAGGAATTGATCAGTCTTGTAATATTTATGGAAAAGGTATTTTTGTGCATCAAAATCAGAATGCTTTAAATGATCGAGATATTATCAACCTGAGTGGAGCAACTAAACTGTATATAGAAGCCAAACATATTGATAGCATCCAACAATGGAATGATGTAGCTAGTGAGGTAACTGTGAAATATGCTAACATTCCGAAAGGCATCAGCAATCAGGCAAATGCTAAAATATATGCTTATTGGTGTGAGGTGGGATATATTTTAAACAACCATAGATCAAGCAATCAGGTAACAGAACTTTATGATTGTAAGCTAACAGGTAATCATTTTATTACGGGGATCAATAGCACGGCTCATATTGGAGGTCGGTCTTTTGGTACGCATATCAATACCATTTATAAATTCATTAGATGTGAGTTTGAGCTTTCAGTAAATATTCAAACAGCTTTTTGTATCAACTTTCAGCAGAACAATTCAGGCTGTGAGTTGCATGTATACGATTGTACAGTAAGAGGTTTGGCAACAGATAATGTGTTCTTTTTTGGACATGAAGCAGGCAATGTCACAGTAGGTACATATAAGTTTTACTTTAAAAATAATCGAGCTATAAATGCCAGTGCAGTAGTATTTTTTGCTGACCTTCAGATTGATTATGGTTTGGTGAATGGGTATGAGTTAAGAAATGAATTTGTGAACGAACCCTTTGTGCAGCAAGATGATACCTTAAATGGCTTTACACAGAACTATGAAAATAAAATGGAGCGCTTTGGAGTGTGTGGCGTAATAACAAACAATTTTGATATTGCAGCAGGCGGGCCACTCACTAATGATGGAGTAACTTTTAATAGTTATGATAGGGCCCTGCTCAGTGGCCAAACAGATCCAAAGCAAAACGGAGTATATTTCGTCAATACCAATGGAAGTTGGTTTAGGGCAGCTGATCATAGCCACAATAGAGATTTTCAGAAAGGAAATACTGTACATGTGGCAGAAGGAAATAGCCATGGAAATACAATGTGGCTGCTTAATTACACAGACTACTTTGCCATTATTGGTACCACAGCATTTAACTATACTGAATTAAAAACTTAATACCATGGGATATACAGAAAGAGAACAGATTAAAATGCTGCAAGATGAAAAACAGGCAAGAAAACAAGATTTTCAGTTTGAGTATTTTGTTCAAAGTCTGCATTTAGCTAATCCTAAACTCTATAAGGCAGGTAAGTATTCTGAATGCAGAAATTTGATTGAAATGATTAAAGAGAAGTTTAAGAAGGAATATAAGATCATCCGTAAAAACTATGATAAGATCGTGGAAGAAGGAGAAAGTAAAGAAAGCATATTTGAAGGCATTACCTGATTAGAATCTAATTAACCAGTTCTATTTTTTTTAGCTATGAATGAATTTATCATCAATCATATTCTTGGAATATTCATAACCCAATTAGTATTAGGAATTGGGTCAATAGTAAAGCTGTATTTTGACTTTCAAACATTGCGAAGAGATTTTTTGAAAAAGGAAGTACTTGATGAAAAAACTCATGCTAAGGATGAAGAAACTATAAAAGTGGATCTTCAAAAAATAGAAACCAAGATTGAAAATAATGCGAACCAAATAGAAAAGTTTAGAGAAGAGTACAGGACCGACCAACAGGTATTAAGAGATACCATTACCCGCCTTAATCTATTCCATGAGATTCTACAAGACTCTATAAAAAAGTTGGAGCTCTCCCTAGTGAAATACAAAGATGTATAAATATGAGAAACGTATTAATCAGGTTGTGTGATAATGGCATTCAGACATTAGGAGAATGGAGAGTTTATAAAGAGGAAAAACTATTGTTTGAATGTAAAACATTAGAGTTAGCTTATAGAGATAATGAGCCTAATAAATCATGTATACCCAAAGGAACCTATCTAGTAAAAAAGCGCAGAGACAAAAGAAGTAAATTCAAATACCCCCACTTGCACATACAGCATGTAGTAAACCGAAAGTATATTCTGGTTCATATCGGAAACTACTACACCCAAATAGCAGGCTGTATTCTCCCTGGTAATAACTTTATGGATATCAACAAAGACGGACAAAAAGATGTGTTAAACTCCACAATCACTTTTAATAAACTGATGGAAGTAGTTCCTGAAAGTTTTGTGTTAGAGGTGGTTTGAAAGGAGAAGTAATTTTTAGCCTGATAGCAATTGACTTTTTTACCAAAAAAGGTGTACAAAAAATTGTTGGTCCACTAGATAATTTGGATCTTTGAGATAAGAGAAATATCGCGTATGTACGCGATACACAAATGTTGTGGGTAATGGTAGTAACGTTCTCTGCAACAAATTACGACATTTTATCCATCCTAATATTCATTTCAAACTATTCAATATGAAGATCTTCGTTTTGATAATTACGGTTCTAACATTTGCTTCATGCGCCAGCAATAAAACCGTATCAGACATTCAAGCTATCCGATTTGGTTCAGGAGGAGGTTTTACCGGAGAAATAAAAAAATACCAACTTTCTCCTGAGGGAGAACTGTCTACGATAAGTGATCAGGACACGATCCTTTATAAAAAGATTTCAAAA
>PBYL01000440.1 GCA_002729595.1 Thalassovita sp.
AAGCAATTAAAGATTTTAAATCAGCTTTTTGAATCTGCTGATGTCGCAGAACTTGTTACATTGTATGCAGCACTTCCACTTTTACCAAATCCAGAAATCCACGCCAAAAGAGCCTCAGAAGGTATCAGAACAAACATGACGGTTGTTTTAGATGCGGTTGTATTAAACAATCCTTTTTCTGCTGAATACATGGATGATATTTCTTGGAATCAGTTAGTATTGAAAACCATCTTTACAGAAAGACCTGTATTTATGATAGCTGGCGCTGATGAAAGAGCTAATGAGCGTTTGGCGCTTACACTTTCAGATTATGCACATGAAAGATGGGCTGCTGGTAGAAAAGTAACTCCTGAACTATGGCGTTTTACAGGGCAATTCGCAGAACAAAATCTTTTAAAAGATTACAAAAAACTATTTGAAGATGGCAGTGAATACGAAAAAGCTGCTGCACTTTTAGCTTGTAAAGAATCAACTACTGATGAAGCTAAAGAATTAGTAAATAAGTTTGAGAGTACACTAACTAAGAAATTCCAAAACTGGGATGAGTTAGGTAATGCTTTTCTCATGGAGAAAGGGGAACTTCCTTCTGGGTACCAACAAGCCGGAAGTGGAGTTTCAACACAGTATTAAAATATTATTGAATTTTACTTAAACAGAAAACATATGGAAAATATAAAACATATGCAGTTTTTAGACTCTCATATTCATATGACATCTAGAACAACAGATGACTATGAGAGAATGGCTGCCGCAGGAATAGTTGCTATTATCGAGCCCGCTTTCTGGATGGGACAACCAAGAACAGAAGTTGGTTCTTTTAAAGATTACTTTAGCAGTTTAATCGGTTGGGAAAGATTTAGAGCATCTCAATTTGGCATTAAACATTACTGCACAATCGGCTTAAACTCTAAAGAAGCAAACAACGATGCTTTAGCAGAACAAGTAATGGAATTGCTTCCACTATATGCTTGTAAAGAAGGTGTTGTGGGTATTGGTGAGATTGGTTACGACGACCAAACAGAAATCGAAGACAAGTATTTTAGATTACAACTTGAGCTTGCTAAAGAATTAAACTTGCCAGTTCAAATTCATACTCCACATCGTGACAAAAAGAAAGGAACATCTAAAAGTATGGATGTTTGTTTAGAGCATGGGCTTGATCCTTCTATGGTGGTAATCGACCATAATAATGAAGAGACTGTAAAAGAAGTATTAGATAGAGGTTTTTGGGCAGCATTTACTATTTACCCAAATACTAAAATGGGTAATGAAAGAATGGCGGCAGTTGTTCAACAATACGGACCAGAAAGAATTATAGTAGACAGCTCTGCTGACTGGGGTGTAAGTGACCCACTTTCTGTACCTAAGACTGCTTCACTTATGCTAGATAGAGGTATTCCAGAAGAACATGTGAGAATGACTTGCTACCAAAACCCATTAGATATCTATAGTAAAAGCGGTCAAATTAAAGAAAGTGATTGGGCAGAGAAAAAGCCAATTGACCAAAGAGTTTTATTTAATGAAAACTCTGTGCTTAGAGGACAACAACCTAAGATCGAATCAGAATCAAACATTATCAAATAAAAAAAGCCGGAAAATTCCGGCTTTTTCTTTATCCATTTTCTAAGACTTCTATTATCTTATTTATATCACTTATTTTATCTGGTGCATTTTGCTTTTCGAAAGCAATCAACAAATTATTTAGAATTCGTTTTACAATATCCAGATTAGAACAAGGCTCATAAAACTCATCTTTTACATCAATTTTCAATTGTTTGATATAATTATCTATATCTGCTTTAGAGAAAATTAAGCCCTTGTTAAAAGCATTTATATAAAACTGAACTTCTTTGTTTTTATAAGTAAGAATAAAAAGATTGGGCAGGTTAACTCCGTAAACTGGTAATTTTAACTTATTTGCCACAAGCATATAAACTATACAAAGACTTATCGGATTTCCAGTTCGCTTTTTTAATACCTTATTAATCATAGAATTTTCATAAGCATGAAAATCTTTGGTATTAGCCCTAAAGTTTAGCTTTTTAAAGAATATACTATTAAGCACCTTTATCTGGTCAAAAGGATGCATATCATACCTGAACTCGAGCCAAACTTCGTAGTAGATTTGCTCAATCTCTTTATGGATAGACTCAAATGAAAGTCCCGGATATTGATACGAAGCGATAATCCACATTGCTTTAAGCAAATCTTGATCTTCGCTATGCAACCAGTTTCTAAATCGATTCAGAATATTATCATAATTCATGTTCTGAATCAGGTCTTTTATCCTCTCTTGTATTAATGGATGCTCCCTCTCCCCTAATTCTTTTTCTAAAAAGGGTATTACCGAGTGACCGAATGAAGATAACTTATTATGCACATGCCTAAATACTTCGGAATCTTCATCATCCAATAAGGAGACCAATGCTTTTAATTCATTTTGGTCAATCATTATTAATAATATTTACTGAACTATTTCTCATTCAAATCTATTGAATGGTGAGCCTTTTTACGAGCCTTTTTGTATAAAATTGACTCGATTAGCATTTCAATTGGTTTTAATAATATTGCGATGACTGCTTTTAAGGCAAAACCTATAATATCATTGTCAACATAGCCTTCTACAATTGGTTCAAGTACCCCTTCAGAAAGCATAAATAGAAATACTGCAATGATTAATACAATGGTTGTAGCAGCTCTGCTAATTTTTGCTTTTGTAAGTAAGTTAACAGTATCTGTTAACTTTTCATTCTGTTCGCTTATTTTTTCGTTGGCTTTGTTCAGTTTATTTTGCAACCTATCACTTACGGAGGTTATCAACTTCACTTCGCCTAATAAACGACCATAGTTAGAAGACAAACTATCGTACTCTTGTAACAAATCTCTATCAGATGTTTCTTGAAAGGCATTATTTACCTCTCTACTCCTTTCGAATAGATGTTGTTCGTTGTAAAATATATTTTGTCTCCGCTTTGACATGACTTAAATTAGAAAACTTAGTAAGGTTCAAATGAAATAGGAACGTTTACTAACTGCATATAATCTTCGCCCGACTCTTGCATATCTTCATCGTCTTGCTCATAAAACCATTTTACCTCAACGTGCTTCTCACAATTGATATCTTCTAACCTCCTTAAAATCTCCACTAAACACTTAGACGAACTCGTATTAAAGTACTCAAGCTTAAATTCCATTACAGTTACTTCCTGTGCAGTTTTAGAATAACTATCTAGCCAACTAAATAACGGTTGATAGAAATCCAGCGCATCTTCAGGTATAGAACGACCCTCAATAAGTAAATATCCTCTGTTAGCGTCAAATTCAATAAAGGGAGTTTTATTAGATTTCTCTAAGAATAAATTTTCCATATTTGCAATTACTTAATATTTTGATGCGTAGGTAATCTCGGCATTTTAACGCCACAAAGTATCGAATAGCATAGATCACCTACCTCGCAATTGAGGTATATTAAGAAATTAAAAGTATTTAGATTATATTATCATCTCAAAAAAGTGCAATAAAATGGATTATAGTATACTTAAAGAACTCATCGGTATCGATTCCCCTTCTGGCTTTACACAAAAAGCTTCTGCTTATATATTTGATGTTTTAAGCTCATTTGGCTATACACCAGAATACACTAATAAAGGTGCTGTAAAACTTAAACTTGGAGAAAACCCAACTTTAGCAATTGCTGCTCATGTAGATACATTAGGAGCAATTGTTTCTGGAATTAAGGGAGATGGTACTTTGAGATTCTCTACTATAGGAGGTTTACAATTAAATAGTGCCGAAGGTGAATATGTTAGAGTATATACTTTAGATGATAAAATAGTTAATGGTACTATTTTACATGATAACCCTGCAGCACATGTAAACAAATCGCTTTCAGAATCATCGAGAAGCATTAGTAATTTACATATTAGGTTAGATGAAAATGTAAATTCGGTTGAAGATGTGCAAGAACTCGGAATTGATGTTGGCGATTTTGTTTGCCTTTATACTCATTATGAAGAGTTAGAAAGTGGATATATTAAATCTAGATTTTTAGATAATAAAGCCGGTTGCTTTGTACTCATCGAATTAGCTCGCCAACTAAAAGAAAAAAACATTCAGGTTCCTGTAGAATTATTTTTCTCAAATTACGAAGAAGTAGGACATGGTGCGGCTTCTGGTTTTGCAGAAACAATTGAAGAACTTTTAGTAATTGATATGGGCGTTGTAGGTGATGGCTGTTCAGGTGATGAAACATTGTGCTCTATCTGTGCTAAAGATTCTAGTGGACCTTATGATTTTGAGATGAGGAAGAAACTCACCAAACTGGCTAAAGAAAATGAACTCCACTGCACTACAGACATTTTCCCTTATTATGGTTCTGATGGTTCTGCTGCTTTAAGGGCTGGCAATAGCTTTAGAGTAGCGCTTATTGGTCCGGGAGTAGCAGCTTCGCATGGTAACGAGAGAACACACAAGCAAGGAATTGAAGCTACAATTTCACTTTGCCAAGCTTATATTGAGAGTTACATATCTTAATGAAACTAATCTCAATATTAACATCTAATAAATTTCCTGCTGTATTTTGTTAACCCAATCAAATAAAAGTATCAGTATTTGAAAATATTTGTTTTTGACTTGAGCAAAACTTTGGGATAAATTACCGGAAGATTTTAGTTTTATGAAAATGTAATATTTTACTCGTTTTAGAGTCTTTTTACTAATACGGTGTATTTTATTATTTTTTCAAACTATAGAAAACGAAGATTGCCATGAAGCTGAGATTTCTTTTTTTGCTACTTACCATCATTGTTGTTCAAGCTCAAGCACAAAACAAGTATAAACATCTCTATCCGGGATATTATGGAAATGGTTCATCTCCTGATCCAATAGGTTTTAGAATCGGAGTAAATGCTGGAATATCTCGAACAGACATAAGCAGAGATTTATTAGTGAATCCAGACGTAGAAGACGGCTATTATGATGTATATCAGCCAGTTGTAGGTTTGTTAGCTCAATATGCTTTTACTTCTAAATTCATGGTTAGCTCAGGTTTAAACTTTAAACCTATGGCAGTTGATTATAAAACCAATTCTGACATAGAATCGACTGTTACAAACTATAAAAAGAATTACATTGAAGTACCTATTTTATTCAATCTAACTTTCAGAAAAGGTTCTTATAAACCTTATCCAGCTTTATATGCGGGCGGTTCTGTTTCTTATTTAGTAAATGCTAGTATGGACTACGAAAGCATTACTCCAGATACGAATGCAGAGCCTTATAATGAAAACAATCAAGATATTACAGATTCTTATAATAGTATAGATTTTGGCCCTGTAATCGGTATTTCCTATTATATTCCAATTCAAACAAGTGTACAGTTAATGATGGATTTAAAAGGATATATGGGCGTTCCAAACATCAATAATTTACCTGAGGGTTACGAAAGACCTTACACAATTAATACTGGTGCGACTCTTTCGATAGCCTTAATTTGGGGAAGATAATACATGTGTCATTTTGAAGCTTTATTGATTATTTAGAAAAACCTTTTTTTATAAAAAACTATTATTTATACGTTAACTTCTAAAGGTCAAATTTTTTAACCTATAAAATCTACTTTGAAAAAAATCTGCATTTTTACCAACACATTTTACCCGGAGTATGGAGCCGCTCCAAATCGTTTGCTCCATACAGCTTTGGGATTAAAAAATGCAGGTTATCAAGTTGAAGTAATTACTGGAATTCCAAACTATCCATTCGGGAAATTCTATAATGGATATAAGGCTAAATTTTATTTTAGTGAAAACTACCAAGGCATCAAAATAAATAGATTCTGGTTGTTTCCATCGCATAACGATTCCAGTATCCATCGATTTTTAACCATGTTTAGTCTGGCATTTTCTGTTATGCTAGCATTACCGTTTTTTATAAGAAAAAAGCCCGACTATATTCTGTTGCAATATCCGCCAGTTGCATTGGCATTTCCGGCTATTATTTATAAGAAACTCACCAAGGCAAAATTTATAGTAAATGTGAGTGATCTTTGGCCTTTGGCAATACAAGATATGGGCTATACTTCGCATAACAGTATCTTTTACAGATTACTTTACAAGCTAGAAAAAATCACTTATAACCAAGCAGATTTGTTGTTGGCTCAGTCCAACGAAATAAAAGCGTATCTTCAATCATCAGATAAAAAAAGAGAAGTACTGCTTTTTAGAACTGCGGTAGATTGCGCCAAATTTAAACCGGCAAACAATTCAAAAAAATCAGATAAACCGATTCAAATCATTTATGCTGGAGTTTTAGGCTTAGCACATGGCATTTATGATTTGTGCAAGCAAATTGACTTAGCACACAACAATGTAAAACTCAGCATATATGGAGAAGGCTTCGAAAAAAAGAAAATAGCATCTTTTATAAAATCAACTCCACAAAAAAACATCGAGCTTAATTCAATGATTGACCAGCAGCAGTTAATAAAAAAAATGCAAGAGGCTGATATCATTCTAATAGCTCAAAAAACACGAATTTACGGAACTGTTCCTTCTAAAATTTATGAAGCCATGGCATTGGGGAAACCTGTACTTTTCCATGGAGCAGGCGAAGGCGCAGACATTATAAGACAGGCAGATTGTGGCCTCATCTCCCACCCATCAGACTTTGAGCAATTAAATAAGAACCTAAATACCCTACTCAAGTGTAATATTATTGTGAGAGAAAACATGGGCAAAAGAGGGCGTGAAGCAGCACTAAAATATTACAACCGTAAAATCCAACTGAATAATTTGATTAATACACTTAAAAGTGTAGAATTGGGGAAGTCAAACACCAATCCTCAAAAATTCTATGCTAAAAATATTCTTTAAAAATGACAAAGCATTTGAACTAAGCAAAGATGCTTCTGGTAGCTATACCATCAACAACGAAAACAAACAATTTGATATCAGCGAAATTTCTGAAGAACAATTCCACATAATTGCTGATAATAAAAGCTTTTCAGCCGAAATCATTGAACACAATCCTTTAGAAAAAACATTTACCGTAAAAGTAAATGGCAAAGTAACTACGCTTAAAGTTAAAAGTGAGATGGACTTGTTATTAGAAAAGATGGGTATTAATAACATGGCTACTCAAGCTATTAAAGATATTAAAGCTCCGATGCCGGGTAAAATATTAACTATTACATGTAAAGTGGGAGATGAATTGAAAAAAGGAGATAAAGTCTTAATTTTGGAGGCTATGAAAATGGAAAACATACTTAAATCTCCGGGTGATGGCAAAGTAAAATCTATTAAAGTTGAAACCGGAGACAATGTTGAAAAAAATCAAATTTTGATCGTATTTGAATGATATTACAGGCGTATTTGGAGAAAGGAAAAATTGAAGCAGGATTAGATGAGGCTGGAAGAGGTAGCCTTGCCGGACCAGTAGTGGCTGCAGCAGTAATTTTACCAGAAGAGTTTGACTTACCGAATCTGAGAGACTCAAAAAAACTCTCTTACAGACAAAGAATTAAACTTAGAGACTTAATTAAAGAACAGGCAATAGCTTGGGCAATTGGAGAAGCTTCACCAAAAGAGATAGATCAGATAAATATCTCGCAGGCGACTTTTCTGGCTATGCACAGAGCTTTAAAAAAAATTAAACAACCTGCAATCGATCATTTATTGGTTGATGGTTTGTATTTTAAAGCTTATAAAAAAATACCTCATCACTGTATTGTAAAAGGCGATTCTAAGATGGCAGCCATTGCTTCTGCATCAATTTTAGCCAAAACTCACAGAGATGAGAAGATGATTAAACTAGCCAAAAAATTTACTGAATACGGCTGGGATCATAACGTAGGTTACCCCACTTTAGAACATAGAAGCGCGATTGAACGTTTTGGAGTTACAGACTGGCACAGAAGATCTTTTAAGATGCTGGCTGATAAATGAGTAAATATGATATGACCATTCCTCAACTTCTAAAAAAAGTTCTTAACATAAAAACTAAACCTCAACCTATAGCTCTAGTACTTTCTAGTGGTGGAGCTAGGGGCTTCGCACACATTGGCGTAATCAACGAGCTACTAAAAAATAACTTTGAGATTACCTCCATAGCTGGTACATCTATGGGCTCCATTATAGCAGGTATTTACGCTGCCGGTAAGTTAGATGAATTTACCGAATGGGCTTGCAGTGTTAACCGCATGGGTTTGTTTAAACTCGTAGATTTCACATTTTCTACCAGAGGATTTATAAGAGGCGATCGCGTGCTCAACGAAATAAAAAAAATAGTAGGCGACCTCAATATTGAAGACCTCAATATCCCTTATGTAGCAGTAGCCACAGATATACACAGCCAAAAAGAAGTGGTATTTAGAGAAGGATGTTTGTTTGAAGCGATGCGGGCTTCAATGGCAATCCCTACGATTTTTACTCCTTCTGAGCTAAATGGCAGAGAGTTGATTGATGGAGGAATATTAAACCCAGTTCCAGTAGACTTGATCGAGAGACATGAAGGCGACTTTTTGGTGGTAGTAAATGTAAATGCGAATGTTTCTGATGAAAGCGACATTGTAGTTCAAGCTTTTCCATCTGAAAAAGGAAATGAAGTATCAAAAAACGGAAAGGCTAAAAAAATTAAAAGGCAATATGGCTTTTTTGATTTATTAACCAGTTCTTTTGACCTCACGCAAGACAAACTCACCGAAATGATTCTGGAAAAGCATAAGCCAGATATTTTGATTAACGTTTCTAGAAATGTTTGCAGCACATTCGATTTTCACAGAGGAGCAGAAATTATTGAAGTGGGGAAAGAAGCCTTTAAGAATAGAATTATTTATTAATGAAAAAGCTATCTCGTAATAGATACAAGATAGCTTTTTTAATATAGAGTTTTGAATTACTGATTAATCAAACGATAGATCAATATTGCAGTTCTTTTTGTAAGTGCTTCTACAGTATTTAAATTAACCGTTTCTTGTGGAGTATGTGCATGCTCGCCCATTGTTCCTAATCCATCTAAACAATCTACATACTCCGCTACAAAAGAAACATCAGCGGCTCCTCTTTTACCCGGATCAAATCCTTCAACTTTACCATAACCTAAATCTACACTTACTTGGCTAAGTTGCTCAAGAAGTTGATGGTTTCCTTCAGTTGGTTCCATGGCTGGGTAGCTATCTGTAAAAGAAATTTTGGCTGAAGTATGAGGCAAGTTATTTTTTACAACTTCACGCATCTTTTCACGAGCAGATTCTTTTTGTTCTTCTGAAATAAATCTTAAACCACCTCTCACCATAGAAGTTTGAGCCACTACATTCGATTTACCAAAGGCATTTCCTTTACTTGTAGTTTCATCAAAATCTACAAATGTACCACCTAACAATACTCCAGGATTAAAAGTAAGATACTCCTCTCCTTTTACATTAGTGTAAAACTCACTAAGAATACGAGACATTTCGAAGATCGCTCCTGCACCAACTTCTTCTCTAAATATTCCTGAAGAGTGCGCACGCTTACCTTCAACTTCTACCATCCAACCAGAAGCACCTCTTCTAGCTACAGTGGCATAGTTAAAACCAGATGAATTTTCGAAACCTAAAGCTATATCACTTCTCTTGGCAGCTTCTATCAAATCTTTTCTACTAATCGATAATGGCTTTCCAGAACTTTCTTCATCACCAGTATAGGCAGCTATGATTTGTGCATCATCTAATAAACCATTTTCATACAAAGCCTTTAATGCATATAGCATAATTACATCTCCACCTTTCATATCATTTCCGCCGGGAGCATGTGCAATGCTATCGTTAACCATCTCGAATTTTTGGAATGGGCTATCTTTTTCAAATACTGTATCAAGATGACCTATGAGCAATATTTTCTTCCCTTTGTTGCCTGATGTTTCTGCAAATAGATGCCCTGCTCTGTTCATTTCAGCAGGCATATCAATCCAAGTAGTTTTAAAGTTAATGGCATCATAAGCTGCTTTAAACTCCATACCTACTTCTTTTACACCAGCAGCATTGAGTGTTCCACTATTGATGTTGACCACCTTCTTTAAAAATTCAATAGCTTCTTCATTATTTGCTTCAATAGATTGCAGAATCTTCTTTTCTTTCTTGCTAATCTTTTGTGCACTTATAGGCAGAGAAAAAAGGGTTAATAGCAATAACCATAGCGATTGTTGTAGTTTCATTTACCTGTGTTTTAGAAATTATACTTGTTAAAATTATGAGATACAAAAACTTTAGCCAGAGATTAATGCGGCTTATAGATGTGTTGGAATTGGCTGGTCAACTTTGTATTGGGAGCCACAAATATAATTGCAAAGTTTAAGAAATAACCATTCTGTAAAATTAAATCAAGTACACAGTTATGCTAATATTCATTTTGAAGCAATGGAACTATTTTGGAGTACAAGACGGATTAGAAATTATTTTTCAATAACTACTGCTTCCTTCACCTCTAAGTCTAGTTCTATTCCATCTAAGTCAAGGTACCAATCAGGATGTGGTGACAACTGAGAGCAAGAAATACATTGTGTTTTTTTATGAACAAATCCACAGTCGGGGCATTTTCCATAAGTATCAAATGTATTCCAAATACAGCCACAATGGCATCGCCAATATGGTTTTCCATCTGGTTCCCAAGTACATTTCGGACATGCAATTTTTTCTTCTGTGTTACTCATACTTTATACAAGGGGTATATTAATAAAAAGTTTCAATTTATTCCACTTTCTCGATTTTAACCTCTCATATAAAAATACTTTGCTTTCGGATTATAATTATGCTTGTTTTGCAAAGTGAAACTCAAAATAAACCATAAGGAACAATACAGAAAAACACTACTTCTGGCATACCCCATTATACTTTCTCAAATGGGACAAATGCTTACAGGTATTGTAGATAACATGATGGTAGGCCGCGTAGGAACAACTTCGCTGGCTGCTGCCTCATTTGCTAATGGCATATTTTCGAATGTGATGATCTTCGGAATGGGCTTCGCAATTGGTTTAACTCCACTTATTGGTAAAGCTATTGGAAGAAAAGACCATTCAAAAGCCGCAAATTTGTTTAGACACAGTTTATTGGTAAACCTGATCTTAGGAGTGCTATTAACCTCTGTACTTTTTGTTGCTAGCAATTACATGGACAAAATGGGGCAACCCGATCAAGTAGTAACGGAAGCGATTCCATATTTTCTTGTGATCAGTAGCTCTATGCTGCCTTTAATGATCTTCTTCAGTTTTAAACAATTTACTGAAGGCATCTCTGTAACCAAACCGGCAATGGTGTTTACTTTGTTAAGTAATTTGCTCAATGTAATACTCAATTATATTCTCATTTATGGCAAATTCGGCATGGAACCAATGGGCTTAGTGGGTGCAGGTTGGGCAACTTTAATTTCAAGAATTTTTCAGGCAATTGGTCTATTTGCCTATGTGTGGTTTGCTAAGAGATTCTCAGCTTATAACCATAAAGCACACCATCACTTTGTATTTAGAAAAGAAACTATTAAAGAGCTAGTATCTATTGGTGTTCCTATCGCATTACAGTTTACCATGGAGGTTGCTGCATTTGCTTTCGGTACAATTATGATGGGTTGGGTTGGAAAAACAGAATTGGCGGCTCACCAAATTGCTCTGAGCCTTGCCTCACTAACATTTATGACTGTAAGCGGAATGGCTTCTGCTACTACAGTGCGAGTGAGTAACCAATATGGTGAAGGCAACTATAAAGAAATGAGATTAGCTGCTATGACGGCATGCTACATGGTAATTGTGTTTATGGCAATTAGTGCTATCGTATTTCTAACATTCAATCATGTGTTGCCGCTGGCATTTATAAGTGATCCTGATGTGATAAAAGTCGCCGCTTCACTATTGATTCTTGCAGGTGTATTCCAATTATTCGATGGTGTACAAGTAACTATGATGGGAGCGCTTAGAGGTTTGTCTGATGTAAAAGTACCTACTTATATTGCATTAATTGCTTATTGGTTTATCGCATTGCCTGTTGCTTACATATTCTCTTTTAAATTGGGATTTAATGAATCAGGAATTTGGATCGGCTTCTGTAGTGGATTAGGTATTGCATCTATCTTGCTTTATATACGCTTTAATCATATCAGTAAACAAATGATAAATAAGCAAAATATGAAGATAGATAATAATATAAGCTATCAGTCAGCTTAAATCATTCTTCTTCAAAATTGATTTTAAGCTGTACTCCATGTTTTACTTCTTCTGGGTTTTGAAGATTGGATAAAGCTACACCCAAAAGTCTTACTGGTTTGTCAGGGAATTCTGGCTGATATAGCAATTTGCTGGCAACCATTTTTAGCTCTTCTAAACTTTCAAAATAATTATTCTGGGTAGTACTGCGTGTATTAATCTGAAAATCAAATGTCTTGATTTTAAGTGTGAGTGTTTTACCCTTCACTTTTCCTCCTTGCATCCTTTCAAAAACCTTCTCACAAACCTGATGAACTGCCTCTAACATTTCTTTTTCATCAGAAATATCTTGAAAATAAGTTCTTTCAGCACCGAGTGATTTTCTAATTCTATGAGGTTTTACAGGTCTTTCGTCAATAGCTCTTGCAATCTTATAGAAATACCTACCAGCTTTGCCAAATGATTTTATGAGCTCAAACTCTTCTCTTTGTTTTAAATCTAAACCGTTGTGAATACCCATATTCTTCATTTTCTCGGCAGTTACTTTACCAATTCCATGAAATTTTTCGATAGGTAGTTTTTCAATAAACTCTTCGGCTTTATCTGGATGTACCAAATACAAACCGTTCGGCTTATCCATATCCGAAGCAACTTTGGCTAAAAATTTATTAAAAGAAATACCAGCAGAAGCAGTTAAACCTGTTTTTTCTTTAATGGCAGCTTTAATTTCTTTGGCTATTAAAGTAGCTGAAGGAATTCCCTTTTTATTCTCACTTACATCAAGATAAGCCTCGTCTAGCGAAAGCGGCTCGACTAAATCGGTATACTCAAAAAATATTTCTCTTATCTGTTTAGAAACCTCTTTGTAAACATCAAACCTAGACTTTACAAAAATGATATGTGGACATTTTCGGTAAGCGACAGAAGAAGGCATAGCAGACCTAACACCATATTCCCTGGCTTCGTAACTGGCTGCGGCAACCACTCCCCTTTCTTTTGATCCTCCAACTGCAAGTGGTTTTCCTCGGTACTCGGGAAAATCTCTTTGTTCAACTGAGGCAAAAAACGCATCCATATCAATATGAATGATTTTTCTATGCATTTGAGTAAAAACTTTGTCCAAAAAAATTTTTAGTCAGTTATAGCCCAATTCTTTTTCTAAAGTATGGAAAATACGCTAGAAAAGTTCAAAAATAGTGGATTTAAGTGATCTAAAATCACTTTTACTTTGTTTGATTAATATCATAAACATAATTGATTAAAATCATTGCGCCTAGCTCGTGAGCCCACGTAATTGGTGCATGAAAACCAAAACCAACACGATACTAATAGTATGAAAACAATTAAAAATTCTTTATCAAACAGTAGAAAATTCGGAATGTCATTCCTGTTAATTTTCTTATTTCCAGCGCTAATGTCTAACCTCACTGTTCCTAAAAATGACAACCCATTGAGTGGAGCAGAAAAAGAAGGTTTAGTTTATACCCTTGAAGAAGCTAGACTTGCTCAAAATGTAAACGCATACTTACATGACAAATGGCAAGAGCCTATGTTTGAATACGTGCTTAACGACGAGACAAACAACATTCTTAAGTTTCAAAAATTCATTAAAAAAGAAGGTGGTGCTGATCCACTAGGATATGCTGTGAATGGTAAATTTAATATACCAAGCATGCAAGATGAATATAATAAATATATCAAGATTGGTAAAAACAGCTTGTTATCTGCTTATTATGTGAGTATGACTCTCGAAGAGCAAAATTACTTAAACATGGAAAACAGAATTAATGATTCAAAAAATACCGAACTCATTAAACTGTATTCAAATAGATTAAGCAGCATTGGAGATCATATGAGAGTTTTAAACAAACATATGAAAAAAATGGATGTAGCTTATGAAGCTCAGTACATGAGCCAAGATAAATTTGAGAGTATTCTTAACCCAGATATTTTGTTAGATGATGTTTCAATGTAAGTTGAAATAAATTCGCTTTATAAAATAAAAGACGGATGTGTTTCATCCGTCTTTTTGCTTTTAGTATGAAATTAAAATATTTTTTTTACTGAGTTAAATCCTGATTTACTTCTTTTAAAAGAATAGGAATATCGTTTAACAAGTTGTTTACATCAAGCGAATCTGTGCCATCGTAAATACCTCTTATTCTTCTATGATTGTCAACTAAAATAAAATGACCTCCATGGAAAAAACCACCTTCAGCATTTTCGTCTTCAACTACTGCCACCATATAATTTTTTCTACCCATTTCGAAAATATCGTCTCTCGTTCCAGTTACAAAATGCCATTTCTCACTTTTAACTCCCAGATTATCAGCATATTCTTTTAAAACTGCTACAGTATCGTGTGTAGGGTCTATAGAATGCGAAAGCATTTTTACTTTTGGATTTTCTTCGAATTCCTCATAAACTCGCATCATTTGTGCAGTCATTTTAGGACAAATGGAAGGGCAAGTGGTAAAGAAAAAATCGGTAACGTAGATACAATTTGAGAAAGTTTCAGGAGTTACAAAATCACTATCCTGATCTACAAATTGATAGTTGCTAATGGTATGATAAATAGTATCATTGAACGTTTTATTGTTTTCGTCTGTTTTTTCAACTATTTCCCGTGAACCATAAATTAACAACTTTTTTTCTGTTTGCTGTGTCTCACATGAAACTATTAATACTAGAAAAAAACAATTTAAAATAAATTGAAAGAGACACTTAGAATTCGTATTTATAAATTTTTTAAGATACTGCTTATACATAAAAAAACTACTAAAAAACATCAAAATAATCTTATTTTTAATAACTTTGAATTAGCACTGGTCATCTCAAAGCCTAATTGTTGAAAAAAACATAGAAATCTTATAAAGTTATAATACAAG
>PBYL01000441.1 GCA_002729595.1 Thalassovita sp.
AGATATTTCTTGAATGATGAAGAAGTAACTGCAGAAAAAATTCATAATCTTTCTCCTAAAGTGATAGACAGAATTGATGTGAAAAAAGGTAATAAGACAAAACAAGTAGGAAAGATACAATTAACCGGTGATGTAGTAATGGTGTATACAAAACCAGGTGTTGAAATTGTAGAAGTACAAGAAGGAGAAAAGAAATTTTCTGAAATTGAAATAGTAGAGCAGCCAATAGAAATAATTGAGGTACCGGAAGTTTCTGAAGTGGAAGAAGTAGAGAAAATAGAATCTATTATTCCTCCTCCACCGCCAAAAGTTAACAGCGAAGTAGAAAAAATGGAATCTATTATTCCTCCTCCACCGCCAAAAGTTAGCAGCTTTGTAGAAAGCTTTAATATTTATCCTAATCCATCAGATGAGATATTTAATATCAACTTTAGCCTAAAAACTGCGGGTATGGTAAAAGTTTCTGTAAGCGATATGGCTGGTAAAAAAGTAGCTACAGTTGTAGAAAAACAAATGTCTGCCGGTACGCAAAGTTTGAAATGGAAAGCTAATGGCATGGCAGAAGGTATGTACATTATCAATATCGAAAGAGATGGAGAAGTACTTCAGCAGAAAGTAATGCTAGATAAATAGCAGATAAAAATATTATACTTTGATTGTTATAAGCTTCGGGTTTTCCTTTGAATTCCTGAAGCTTTTTTTATTTAAAAGAGTTACATTAAGGCAACATTCCATCCCATCTCCATCAAATAAATAAAATCTAATTTTTTTTTTGAGGGGGTGTAATAATCTTTAACGCCAGCCACTAATCAGTAAAAAGTAAATTATAGTGAGTAGCGATTTTTACAATTCTTCCATTTTGCCATATGCTGCAATTATCATCAAAATCTGTAGGGCTTACACCGATACCGAACAAGATTTTGAAGATTATTATCAAGAGGTGTGTCTACAAATTTGGAGAAGCAGGGAGAAATTTAACGGTCAGTCTAAATGGTCTACGTGGATTTACCGCCTTTCTCTCAATGTGTGTATTACCCTTTTTAGAAAAAAGAAGCGAGCAAATGAGCAAATTGGTACCGAAAAGTTGACCCACAAACAGGCAGTTTCAAATGGTGCTTTTGCAGATGAATCGCTTAACATGTTGTACGATGCTATTCGCGAACTATCAGAGGTAGACAAGGCCGTAATTTTACTTTATCTGGAAGAAAAAACGTATCAGGAAATTGCCGAAATAATAGGCAGTAATCCGAATAACATTGGTGTGCGCATTAAAAGAATTAAGAAACGATTAAAAAAGATTATAGATGGAAAAATCGATAGAATCAATTTGGAAGGAAGGTTTTCTAAAGACTGATAATTTAAATGTTCCTAAGGTAAATAACCTGTACAATCAGAAGTCTATTCACATTATAGAAAAGATGAAAAGTAGGTTTGACAAGAACCTAAAAGCAATTATAATAGGTGCAGTAGCCTTTTTAGTAATTACATTTTTCTTAAATATGCTCATTACAGGTGTTATCTTTTTTGTATTGCTAATCTGGGTTTATTTGGTTAATAAGAAGCTATTGCAAAGTGCGACAGAGATAGATAATAATACAAACAGCTTTCAATATTTAAAGGCTTTTCACCAATGGCTCAACCAAATGATGTTAGAAAATATCAAGCTAGCCAGAGTTTATTATCCCTTGTTTTTTCTGGCTGTGGTAATTGGCGGTTATCAAACGCCATTAAGTAGCGGTTCAATTGGTGAGCTTGTGGTCTACAAGATTTTAATGAAATATCCAGATACAAATGTGGTATTCGGGCTGCCCTTGTTTTTCGTGATTGGCATTTCTGTAATTACTGCTCTGCTCGCATTTTTTGCAGATAAAATTTACCGTTGGGATTTTAATATTGTCTATGGCACTTTAATGAGCAAAATCGAGGATATTTTGCAAGACATGAAAGCTTTGAGTGAATAATCTCGCTTTTAGGTATTTTCTCTTAGCGGTTAAAAAAACTAAGTTTGCCAACTGCTAAGACGAGAATATTGATATGATATCAGAAGAAATAAAAATACATGTTAGAAATAAAATTGCCGAATTAGAGCAATCTTACCATATAAGAATAGTGTACGCTTGTGAAAGCGGCAGTCGTGCTTGGGGTTTTGCTTCGCCAGATAGCGATTACGACATCCGCTTTATTTACACTCATCCACTTAAAAAATATTTGTCAGTAGGAAATTATAAGGCAGAAATGGATTTTGCCGTAACCAACGATATCGATTTAAGTGGTTGGGAATTACGCAAAACATTAGGCTTACTTTTTAAATCTAATGCTACTGTATTTGAGTGGTTGCAATCGCCAGTGGTGTATCATAACGAGGATGATTTTCGCGAACAACTTTGGCAAATTTGTCCTGAGTATTTCAAGCCAACTACGCTTATTTATCATTACTTGGGTACAGTAAAAAGTGCTTACGGTAGTGGTGTTTCTGATGGTTTGATTAAAATAAAGAAATACTTCTACATTATCCGGCCAGTGTTAGCTGCTTTGTGGGTGGCAGAAAAAGAAGAAATTCCGCCAATGGAGTTTGCCAAACTATGTGAGTTAATAGAAAATGATCCGGTTTATAAAGTAGTGCAAGCACTCTTAGAGCAGAAAAAAGTGGCTAAAGAAGGAGAGCGAATTGCACTAATACCAGAGCTTGAAAACTTTATTGAAACGGCTAGAGAAAAATGTGAGCTTGCAGCAAAAAGCTTCGAAAAGCAACAGTTTACTACCGATTCTTTAGATACATTTTTCAGTAAAACCATCGGCTATGAAAATTGATATTGAAACTGTAAAACAGAAAGATTGGCTACTGTTTGAGTGTATTTCTGGTAGTAAGGCTTATGGGCTAGATACTCCCCAGTCTGATACTGATATTAAAGGTGTTTTTATTTTGCCTCAAAATCATTTTTATGGCTTTGAGCAAGCTGAGCAGGTAAGTAATGCGAGTAATGATATTGTCTATTATGAGCTGCGAAAGTTTGTGGATTTGTTGGCGAAGAACAATCCGAATTTGTTGGAAATGCTACATACACCAGAAGATAAAGTTCTGTATAAGCATCCATTATTCGACAAGCTAAAACCAGCATTGTTCCTTTCGAAAATGTGTAAAGATACTTTTGCTGGCTATGCGATGACGCAGGTTAAAAAGGCAAGAGGATTAAATAAGAAAATATTAAATCCGGTAGCGAAAGAGAGAAAATCGCTGTTACATTTTTGTTATGTGCTAGAAGATAATGGAACAATTCCTTTAATTAACTGGCTTGAAAAACACAGCATAAACCAAGCAGATTGTGGTTTGTCTAAGATTAACCACATAGGCAATTTGTATGCGGTGTATTATGATGCAACAGGCGACTACAAATATCAAGGAATGATTAAAGATGTGCATTCTAATGATGTAAAGCTGAGTAGTATTCCTAAAGATGGCAAACTGGTGGCACACATGTTTTTTAATAAAGATGGCTACTCGAGTTATTGCAAAGAGTATAAAGCGTATTGGGAGTGGGTAGAAAAGCGAAATGATGAGCGCTATCAGAATACTTTGAGTCATGGAAAAAACTACGATGCAAAAAATATGATGCATACCTTTCGCCTGCTCGATATGGCAGAAGAAATTCTCTCGCAAGAAAAAATAATTGTAAAGCGACCAAATAGGCAAGAGCTACTAGATATTCGTTCGGGTAAGTTCGATTATGATTATTTGATTAATATGGCAGAAGAGAAAATTCAGCGAATAGAAGACCTTGCATTTAAAAGCAAACTCCCCGAAAAACCAGACGAAAGCAAGATAGAACAGCTACTCGTAAGCATCCGACAAGATTGGTATGGGTTGAATTCCTGATTAAAAAGTTTTTCTATCTTTACCCAATATTTTTGATTGTTAGACACTATAAATGTTTGCTATAGCAGACATCCAACCATAAAAACCAGAAATAAAAAATGTCAGAAAATAGACTTTTACAGCAGATAGAATTTATTAAAGAAATCGACAAGCTTAAATACATCAAGCGAAGAACTAAATTAATCAACAGCGACAGACACGAAAACGATGCAGAGCATAGCTGGCACTTGGCGGTAATGGCGCTTATTTTGGCAGAGCATGGCAATACAAAAGTAGATTTACTTAAAGTGATTAAAATGCTTTTAATCCACGATATTGTTGAGATTGATGCCGGCGACACTTTTCTATACGATACCCAAAAGAATCACTCAAATACTGAAGAAGAACTAATTGCAGCCAAACGTATTTTTGGTATGCTACCAGAAGAGCAAGCAAAAGAATACATTGCCATTTGGGAAGAGTTTGAAGCAGGTGAAAGCGATGAAGCCAAGTATGCCAAGTCGATGGATCGATTCGAGCCAGTATTACAAAACGCATCTAACAATGGCGGAACTTGGGCAGAGTATAATGTGCCTTACAGCAAAGTACATAGCAAGTTAAGCCCAATACAAAAAGGCTCCGAAGCCATTTGGCAATACACAGAAGAAACATTGAACGAAAGTGTTGAAAAAGGAATATTAAAAAAATGAATACAGAAGAACAAATAGATAATCAAGACACAAAGGATTTAAAGCTTTACTCGCAAAGAGCCATTTCTATTGCTACTTTTTTAGCTAGTCCACTAGCTGCCGGCTATTTTATTAGAGAAAACTACAGAGCCTTAGGTAAAAATGAAGCAGGGCACAAAGCATTTCTTATTGGGCTAGTTAGTACAATATTGCTGTTTGGCGGTATACTTTTAATCCCTGAAGAAGTATTAGAAAAAATTCCAAATCAATTATTTCCGATAATTTATACTGCAATAACTTTTGCAATAGTTGAAAAAACTCAGGGAGAAGTACTCAAACAGCATAAAGCAAATGGTTATGAGTTTTACTCGGCATGGCGTGCTGCGGGTATTGCTGCATTATTACTATTGGCTATTTGTATACCAGTTGTAATTTTTATTTTCATATTCGCTGAGTAATTGGAATAGAAAAACTTTCACTTAAAAGTCTCAAATATATAATTAGTCTCATTAACTTTTAGTAGCTAATTCAGCATATTCTGGTAAGCATAATATCCTTAAACAAGGATATCACAATATCTTGTGAGCACCATTTTTGTTGAATATACAAGGAAATTTGCTTTCGAATACTAGTACATTATTAACAGCGAAAAAATTTATGAGACTTTTCTTGCTAGGTACGCTACTTACTTTGTCAACAAGCTGTTTTGCGCAAACTGATTCTATAGGTTTTAGAGAAGATTTCTCCATATTTAAAACCGCTTTGCTCGAAGCACATCCAGCCTTGTACAGATTTACTCCCGAAAAAAAATTTAATGCAGTTCTCGATTCGGTAGAGCAGCAAATTACTTCGCAAACTACCGACTTGCAGTTTTTTCAGTTACTGTCTAGAATTGAGTCGTTGATTAGAGAAGGTCATTCAGGAGTTAACCCTTCAGAATATCTCAAAAAACAATTGCACCAGCATAAGATATTTCCATTTCTGGTTCACATTAAAGAAGATAAACTGATTGTAAAAGAGAGCCGAATCGGCAAGTATGCAACCTTAAAAGGTGCTGAAATTTACGCGATTAATGGCAAGAAAATCTCTGAGATTATTACTGAGCTAGAAGCTTCTACTGGAATAAAATCTGGTTTTAATAACACTTTTATGCTCAATAGGCTTTCTTACGACAACAACTTTTCTTTGGCCTATTATTACTTTATAGATACAGTTGGCACTTTCAAAATCGATTATAAACAAGTTTCTGAGGATATTTGTGCCACAGAAATTGAAGGTGTGCTCGATGCGCCTCCTCATATAAATTTCCCTAAAAGACCTGTAGAACCGAATCCACCTATACAGTGGGAAATCGATGAGCAGCAAAAAACGGCAATTTTAAAAATTACCACATTTGCCCATTGGATGGTTTCCTATTCTAAAAGAGAGTACTTTAAAACCTTTCAGCAGTTTTTTAAAACTTTGGATGAGCAGGGAATCGAAAATCTAATTATCGATGTGCGCACCAATGGAGGAGGCGAAGAGATGATCGGTGCAGAGTTGCTTACTTATTTGGTAGATCATGAGTTTACTGTTTACAAACATGTGAAAGCCGAAACACTGGATTTTACTTTTTTAAACAAATTACCAGATGCCGACAAACCCGATTTTTCTGATAAAGATTATGTAAAAACAGACTCTGGTTATTATAAAGTGGAAGATAAAATATTGGAAGCGATGTATCCGCAAAAGAAAAATCATTTTAAAGGCAAAACCTATATTATAGCCAATGGAGGCTCATTTTCGGCAACATCAATCTTTCTCTCTTTGGCTAAAACCCACGGTGCAGGTGTAATTATTGGCGAGGAATCTGGCGGTACTTTTGAAGATGTAGACGGTCGATGGCGAGTAAATTTCACTTTGCCTAATTCTGGAATTTCCGTAAGCTTTCCGGCATGGAGTTTAAGAATTAATGCCACAGGTGGCGACAGACTAAGAGGAGTAATACCCGATTATGCAATAGACAAATCCACAGAAGACATCTTAACTGAGAAAGATGTTGAAATGGAATTTGCCTACGACTTAATCCGAAATGGCGCGGTGGAAAAGTAACCTTCCTTTAATTATCAAGCTTAAAACTTATCGGAATCACTATTCTGGCCCTAACTGGTATGCCCCTTTGTTCGGCTGGCTCAAAAGGGTAATTTAGTTTTTCCATTACTCTTAAAGCTTCTTTATCTAAAACTGGATGTAAGCCTCTTATGATTTTATAGTCTGTTGGTTGTCCCAAAGTGTCAATCACCATTTGGACAAAGACTTTTCCCTCAATCTCTAAGCTTTTTGGCATTTTTAATTCAGCTGCTATTGCTTCATAAAATGCCTTATAACCATTTATAGGATCGGGACCTGTTTCAATTATTCCGCCCATCCAATCATCTGATTCTGTTGTTTCTTGAGATATGGAATCGATTTGTATGTTTTCTTGCTCTTGGGCTGCTACAATAAGTGAGCTACCAATGAGCATAGAAGCGGCTGCATATTTTAGGAAATAGCTATTTAAACCTTTTATTGGATTTCTAACCTGCGATTTTTTTACGATTCCGCAAATAGGCTGCTCAGCTTGTAAACTTGCTTTTCTGATTTCGTCGGTTGATTTATCTGTAAAATCGAAGATTTGCTTAGCACAATGCTGACAAAAGTGTTTGCCATCTTTTATCTGTAACTCTTCCCTTTTTAAAGGGCAGTTAAAAGCCATATTAATTTTTCTGTCATTTCCCATATTTAAATCGAGTTTATGTTAGTCATATAATCCACGATTTGGAAAAAGCTACAATAAAATGGTTATGTTAAACTACGAATGGCTTCATGTTGAATAAATCTCTTAAAAAAAATCTCCGAATAATTCTGGTTGATACACTTTTAAATATTGATACTGAGCTTTTGTGAGGAATAAATAACCTCCAATATCTTCGTAATAATAGCAACCATGGTTTTCTCCATCTATTTGGTTTTCAAGTATTGAGTTATTAATCAAATACAAAAATTTAGAATCGATCATGTGGCTTAATGATGTTAATTTTATTTCATAGTGTTTTCCAAGTAAGTCATAAGAAAAAGTAGTAGTATGGTATTCACTATTTTTATCGGGAATTTCTTTAATGTTATAAGGAACAAACATTCCTCTAGAGACCTCACTAAATTCTTTAATTAAATCTGTATAAGTTAAATTCTGCTTGCTACTTTTCTGTCTTAAATAGGCAATGGTTTTAGGGAAACATTTAAGAATACTTAGATAACTATTAATTTCTCTGTGAGCTATTTTTTCATTTGCTTCAGCAATTTCCTCCTGAGTTAGATGTGTAAACAGTCCGATTTTTTCATATTCTTTAATAATAGATTGAATATTCTCAGGAGAGAAAGTGTATTCAAAGCTCTGGGTGAATAATGAATAATCTGAGTTTTGATTTTTCCAGATGTTAAATTCTTCTTCTGTAAGAAGTATTAACCCAAACTCATCACAATTAAGATATGTATATGAATTGCTCTTGCTGGCAAAACAAAGTCTTACCTTTTCTCCTTTTTTAGCTAACCAATTGTTTATTCCATCAAAAAATCTAGTATTTACACAAAATGTCTCTTTTTCGTAATACTTATAAAGTTTTTTGAATAGTACCGAATCTACTTCAAAAGAAATTTCAGCTATTAATTCAGAGTATTCATCCTCATCATTTATTTGCTCTTGTTCAAATCGAAAATTCTTGAATTTGAAGTCAGGAAGAACAGTCTTTATCTCTTCGAAAATTTGTTTATATGCCTTTTTGGGATTGTTAGAATAGTTGGTTAAATCAAAAATCTTAGTGTTTTTGCAATAAGGTAAGAGGCCATATGCTGTTTTTAATTCATCTGTATTGTAGGAATTAAGTAAGATTTCTCGATTCTCATTCGATATTATTCCTTTCTCATTTAATTCGTTAATTAAATCGATTTCTAGGGCTTTATTTTCATTAAAGTCTTCATCATAAGAGGTCTTTTTCCTAACATGGTCAAGCAAGTAATTTTCTGTAATTAATTTGTTTTCGAGTAGTAAAAGCCTTGTTTCGTCATATACTTTTTGATCAATCAGACCAAGTGAAAGCAAATCGTTGAGTGTTTTTAGGCGATGTTTGCCAAGTACGCTTCTTTTATCGTGAATTAAACCATATTCAATTTTATTAGGCAATGGTAACGCCCAAAAAAATCCACCTTCATTATTTGGCAAAGATTCATCACTTTGAATGGCTGCTTCAAGTTTAAAACCTCTAAAGTTTTTTGCCCATTCTTCGTAGCCTGCATCACCCTGGTTAATTAGAGATTCGTTTTGTGTACTATCTGTTTTTGATGAAAATTTTTGATTTATGTAATCAGATTGCGCTTGAAAACCAGAACGATATAAATACTCAAACCAAAATATGGTGCCCAAAAATTCTAAGATTTGAGAAGGGTAAAATTGTTTGTTCGCATCACCGTAATTTGATCTTTTTTGTCTGCGAAAAGTATTGTTCTGTATCGTTGTGAGCAAAGAATCCCTCCCTTTTTCAGATAAGATTTCTACTTCGTAAAGTTGCTGCGCGATGTGGATGGCTTCTTCTTTACTGAGGGTTTGGCTAAAAGATTTTCCCATAAAAAATAATAGTATAACAGTTAAATAGAGTCTCATTTGCTTTGTGAATTGTGATACCAAGAAAGACCTTAGCTCCATACGGGATTTACGTTGTCTAGAATTTCTGGATATTAGGTTATTTAAAAGGGTAGAGGTGCATCTGAAAAAGGGTACTCAAACAGCTCTGGTTGATGTTTTTTTAAATATTTGTATTGAGATTTTGTGAGGAATAAATAGCAATCAGCATATCCATTATCTGTACATGAATAAACTTTGCCTTTAACATGATTTTCTTTTAGGGCAGAGTTTATTAGTTCTATAGCATTGGCAGTTCTATTATTATTCCCCTCATTTAGATCTGCTTTATAAGTGACATTATTGAAATCGAAAGAAAAAATGTCTTCATTTTCATTAAAAGAAAATTTGATATTATAGGGTGAAAAATAGCCTCTAGAAATACTATCAAGTTCTCTAGTCAAAGATTTTAAACCCCCTTCTTCCCAATAATCAAGGGCAAACGTTTTAGGGAAACATAAAAGGATGTCTTTATAACTTTTAATTATACCATTTTTTACTTTTTCTTTCCCTTCTATAATTTCTGTATTAGCTAGATGATCAAATAAGCCAATTTTCTCATATTTTCTAATAATCTTTTGAATGTTATGGGTATTAAAACTATTATCATGACTTTGGCTAGTTAGAAAGTAGTCATAGTTTGGGTCACCCCAAGTATCGAATTGTTCTTCTGTTAAGAGAATTAACCCAAACTCATTAAAATTATAGGCTGAATGAGGCTCTTTTTTATTGGCATAATAAAGTCTTTCCTTAGCATTTTGATCGGCTAACCATTTATTTATTCCGGCGTGAAAGTCTGAATTTACACTGAATTTTTTGTTATTATATTTGAGAAAAGCATATTGGTATTCTATAGATTCTACCTTAAACGAAATTTTAATGTCTAGTTCTGGGTATTCGCTTTTAGGGTTCACATCTTTTATTTGAACTTGAAAATCTTCAAAATCAAAACCTGGAACAATACTTTTTATCTCTTTAAATATTTGCTGGTAAGCTTTTGTAGGGTCTGTAGGGTAATTTGATAAGTCAAATGTTTTGGCATTTTTGCAATAAGGCAGAAATCCATATTTGTCCTTTAATTCCCATTCTTGATAAGAATCGATTAAAAGATCGCGGTTTTGATGTGATATAACTCCTGCTTTGTTTAACTGATTAATAAGTGCAATCTCATTTGCTTTATTTTCAGCAAATTTGTCATAGTAAGCAGCTTTTTCCATAATAAAGCGGATCAGTTGGTTTTCATCAAAAAAACCATCTTTAAGTAATGATGCTAAGGTTTCATCATACACCTTTTGATTGATCAAGCCAACGGAGAGCAAATCGTTTAATGTTTTCATAAGAGTTTTACCAAATGCACTCCTATTACTATGGATTAATCCATATTCAGATGTATTTACAAGATTATGGGCAAAGGTTAATTTTGATTTTTGTTTTGGTACGTTTTCTTCATCCTTAATGGCAGCTTCTAATTTAAATCCTTCAAATTCTTTCAGCTTTGTTTCTATTGCTAATGTGATAACATTTTTCTCCGCATCAGATAGGTTTTGAGGTAAATTGTCTGGGTCAATATTGAATTTTTGATATATCTCTTTAAGGAACTCATTACGATCTATAAGTCGTCCAGAACGATAAAGAGACTCACTTTCAAAAGCAGATTCTAAGAATGAAATAATTGAAAGATTAGATGTCGAATTAATCAAATTAACATCATTATTAAAGAGATCAGGCCTTTTGGCATTTTCAAGTATCTCATTCTCAATATTACTAATCAAAGAATCCCTCCCTTTTTCAGATAGTATTTCTACTTCGTAAAGTTGCTGTGCGATGTGAATAGCTTCTTCTTTACTAAGGGTTTGGCTAAAAGATTTTCCCATAAAAAATAGTAGTATAACAGTTAAATACAGTCTCATCTGCTTTGTGAATTGTGATACCAAGAAAGACCTTAGCTCCATACGGGATTTACGTTGTCTAGAATTTCTGGAAAATCTTTGAAAAAAATTGAAATGCGTGACAAACCCTTGTCACTACAGGTGGGTAATTTCGGAAAGTAAATAATTATCTGAAATTTTTAAGAGCTAATAAAACCTAAAAAAGATGAAAAAAACGACATTACGCGGTGTAGCCACAATAAGTTTTTGGGCAGATGATGTAGAAGTTGCTAAAAAATGGTATGCTGAATTTCTGGATGTAGAACCCTATTTTCAGAGAGAATACAATGGCAAACTGGCATATGTAGAATTTAGACTGGGAGATTACCAACAAGAGTTGGGGATTATCAGCAGCCAGTTTAAACCTAAAATGGCCAATGCAACCATAGGTGGTGCTGTACTCTATTGGCATGTGGAAAACCTAGCTACCACAATAGATAAATTGAAGCGAATGGGCGCGACAGAATATGAGCCAGTTACCCCAAGAGGCGAAGGTTTTATTACCGCATCGCTGGTCGATCCTTTTGGAAATATTTTGGGTATAATGTACAACCCACATTATGTAGAAATGCTATTTGATAAGCTGGAAGCACAAAACTAATTGACAAAAACAGGCTTTCCTTTTGCCAGTAATGGGAACGAAAATGATATATTTGATAAAAGCATTGAATATCTAAAGCCCCTAAAATGCAAGGTAAAGACGAAGCCCTGTTGTACAAATTAAAAAATGCAGATGCTACCGAATTGCTATCTGCTAGGTATGTTGCACAGAAATTCCCGAAGCATTACCACGAAACCTATTGCATTGGAATTTTAGAAGAAGGGGCAGAAGTTTTGTCTTTCGGTGAAAACGATTTAGTGGTTACTGCCAATTCCATTATCGCTATCAATCCTTACGATGTGCACGAAAACTATGCATTAGATCGCTTTGGTTGGAAGTACAAAATGATGTATATCAATTCAGATTTAATGGGCTACGCGGCTGCTTGTTTGGGTAATCGATTTGCTGCAAAAATTAATTTTGAACAAGCTGTGTTCGAAGATGCAGCGATTTTTAATTCTATTAGTCAGCTTTATAAACAGGTTGAAAATAAGCAAGAATTAATAACTGAAACGCTGTTAATCAAGACATTGCAAAAGCTGATTGTCAGTTACGGAAAAAGCACAAAACCAGACTTTGAGCCAGACAAAAACACACAAGAGATAAAGGCTTTTTTAGATGTGAGTTTCGAAGCTAAGTTTGAGCTAGATAAGCTTGCTCAGCAATTTAAAACAGATAAGTACAAACTCATCAGGCAGTTTAAGAAACACACTGGGCTTACTCCTCTGTCTTATGTTTTATTACAGCGAACTAACAAAGCCAAAACATTGATTGCCCAAGGAGAGTCAATAAGCCAAACTGCGTTAGAAACCGGCTTTTACGACCAAAGTCACTTCGATAGGTATTTTAAAAAGTATGTAGGAGTTACGCCGGTTTCTTACCAAAAGACTTGCAATATTTTACAAGATTGAGTGCATAATGGCATTTAATTTCGCCAAAATAAATCTGAAAAAATGAAGAAAACCATCGGTATTATTGGCGAATACAACCCAAACTTTCCACCGCATGCAGCAACAAATGAGGCCATTCAACATGCTGCAAAACAATTAGATGTAGCTGTCGATTTTGAGTGGGTTTCTACTGAAAATATTCTGAGTGATTTTGAAAGTTTGGTTACTAAATACAATGGTTTCTGGATCGCTCCCGGCAGCCCTTACAAAAACATGGAAGCTACTTTGGAGCTCATTCAATATGCTAGGCTCCATAATATACCAACACTGGGAACTTGTGGTGGTTTTCAGCATATGGTGATAGAGTTTGCCAGAAATGTTTTGGGCATTACCGATGCAGAGCATGCCGAATACGACCCATATGCATCTAGGTTGGTGGTGAACCATCTTACATGCTCTTTGGCTGGGCAAACATTAAAAATTAGCTTAAAATCGGAAGTTTTACCCCAACAAAAATCTTTAGTGTATCAACTCTATAATGAGACAGAAGCCATCGAAAAATACTATTGTAACTTTGGTTTAAATCCGGCATATCAAGTGCAATTGCACCAAGCAGGTTTTAAAGTGGTAGGCACAGACGAAACGGATGAAGCCAGAATTATGGAGTTGCCCGCGCACCGTTTTTTTGTAGCTACTTTGTTTGTGCCGCAAAATTCTTCCACATTCGAAAAACCACATCCCTTGGTTTCAGGTTTTTTAAGTAAATTGTAGCAGATTCGCTTAAAAATGCGTGTTTATGTAAGAAAAAGGGAGAACCTTTACATAAAAACTTCATAAGTTCATATTAAAAGTTCTATCTTCTACTTATTTTTATGGAAATTAAATCAACCTAGTGAGCATTAACTAAAATAAAATGAAAAAGTCCTACCTTATCTACTTGTTACTAACTACACTGTTTCTTGCCTCTTGCGACAAAGAAGAGGAGATTTTACAAGAATTTTCACTCGAAAATCCTGATCAGTTTAGTAATGAAGATTACAAGGTATATAGCGCGGCTTTATCAAATTATAACACCTCAGAGCTCATCGTAAAGCAACAAACATCGAACCTTACCATTTCTGCAGAAACCTATCAGTTTGTGTTTCAAACAGAAAATTCTGATAGTCTTGATATGAACCTTTATCAAAACTTTGTAAAGGCGAACTCTGGAAAATCTTTATTAGATCAGCAAATTGTAGTTTCAGATAAAATCGTGAAGTTGATTTCTAACAATGAGTATGGGTTTTATTTCGAATCTCACGATACCCACACTGCATGGAATCTCTTTACAGAGGATTACCCGAATACAACTGGTTACTATCTTGAAGTAAACAAAATTGCATACAACGACGACAAAACCAAAGCGTTAGTTGGGCATCAAGACTATTGGTTTACTGAGAGTTATGGCGAAAATGAAACCCACAAAATTGGCTGGATTACCTACCTGCAAAAAATCGAAGGCCAGTGGAGAATCATAAGATCAGGTACTTATAATTTCTTGTAGTTAATCTGCCTTTGTTTGGATATAAGTATTTCAGAAGCTGCACCTCAAGATTATGCAGAGCTAGAAAAGTTATATCTGCAAGTTCGGCAACAAACATTTTTTTGGCTAGATAAAGATGCACTCCAACAAGCTTCATTTATAGCAGACACCAAAGATGAGTTGATATTGAAAGCCCAAGTACAAGGAGAAATTGTTGGTTTTATATCCATTTGGCTGCCCGATAGTTTTATTCATCATCTATACATTAAAAGCGATTTTCAGAGAAAAGGAGTGGGTAAAGCTTTGCTGCAAAAAGCCATTTCAATACTAGACGCACCTGTTACGCTTAAATGCTTGCAACAAAACACATCAGCAGTAAACTTTTATCTTAAAAATAACTGGTTCCAAAAGTCAGAAGGCTTTTCTTATGAAGGTATGTACATTTTGTTTGAATACAATGGTAAGTGAATGTGGTCTAAATTGAGTAACATTCAAAATTCTATGATTTTTGAGCGTTTTCTTTTTAATTATCTTACTGATAGCTGTAATTTTTTTTCATGGAAGCCCTTTTTATAGCCTTATTTTTTGCCCCAGCATTTTTTATCACACTAGAATTTTTGTGGTATATTTTTACCAAAAAGCATCTATTACATATTGCATTATTCAGAATTGCAGAACTAGCAGCCGTAGTGGCATTGCCTGTTTTGTATCTTGCTGTATCTGATACTGGAGAGATGTTAGATTGTTGTAGTGATGATGTTGTGTTTTCTCCCGATCACCGATTAACCATCTATTGCTGGATTCTCCTTGGCGTGTCCAGTTATTTCTATTGCTCTTACAGAAGAAAAGTAGCAGCACCTTTGGTAGAAATAGTAGTAAATACTTTATTGCTAATTGGTATTGTACTGAATGTTTTGATTGGTTATCATGCAGATGAATTTTTATGGATACTAGGTAATCTACCAATTATTTTACTTTTTGTTCTCCGATTGATAAAGAATCAATATGAGCTTTTTGAGGCGGGAGAAATGGGCACTTATCAGGTAACTGCACCAGCCGGCATGTATGTTTGGCAAGTGCTAACAGCGAAACCATTTATAAAATATCCTATTCTGCTTTTGCTGTGTTTGCCTGTTATTATGTTGGTAACTGCTATACTCATATTGTTTGGGCAAAAGCCAGACTCTGCCATCGAGGCGTTTACACAGACCTATTATAAAGGCTTTTCGCAAATCGATCATTTGTGCGCAAATGTAACCTGTGGAGGGCATTATCTCTGCTCAGTGGCAGCTAATGGACATACAAAAGTTGTACAGCCAGTTCGCTATGGTATTAGAAACAAAGGACGTATTATCTGCAATAGGCAATTGTTAGTGTCAAATGCATTTGAAGAGTTGCTAGAAGAGAAATTCCCGAAGCTACATAAACTGATTCGCAGCAATTACAACAAAGTCGGCGATGTAGTGCACCAATACTATTACTTCTTCGAAAATAAATACCTTTCAGATTTTATCTATTTTATAATGAAACCACTAGAGTGGCTATTTCTACTAGTGCTTTACACCTGCGAGCCAAACCCCGAAAATCGTATCGCTACCCAATATTTAAAACAAGAAGAAAAGAAGCAGTTGAGAGGGAATCATCTGATAAAGTAAATATGCGGTGTATGAATGCTAAACATCTAATAATTATCAGTCTATTAATCTTTTCTTGTAGTAGTAGTGATTTAAAAAAGGATGATACAAAAGAATCTTCATTAAACACTCATGTAGAAGTTGAAAAAGAATTTACCAAATATGATAGTTTACCTAAACTAGACTCAGTAAAGAAAAAAGCTTTAATAAGTATTGATACAATAGATTTAACTATTGCCGAAGGTGTAGGAAATGCTTCAAATGGAATTACTAATACTGTTGAAACTTTGGGAATAGGTTTATTGATAGCAAGTGACACTTTTAGTGTGTATGGAGATTCCATATTGAATAATTTATTAGAAGAAATTCGAATATATGAATGGCAAAGGTCTGATGTTATCATTCCATTTATCAGTAAATCTGATTACGGGATTATCCATTTTATCTGTTTAGCAGAAACAGTAAACTATTACAAAGTTTTAAATAGTTACAATCAGGTGTTATTTCTAAGAAAAGATCAGGGGAATATATTTAAAACATGGGAAGCTTACATGAAAGAATCATTAGGCGTATATCCCAAAAAACTTGAAAATTATAGCTATCCTAATAGAGATATATTAAAGTTTAAAAACAGCATTGATGAAGAGGAGTTTATTTATGCGAGTAATTACGAATATGCATTTTGTGTTTTGGAAGTAAAAGGTGATTGGATAAAGATTCAATATTTCTGTAATGGGAATGACTGTAACGAAACGAATTGTAGTGAAAAACAAACGGCTTGGATGAAATGGAAAGAAAATACTAAGCTTTTAATAGATATTCTTTTACTATCATGAAACTACTTGTAACGCTAGCTTTTATGCTAATTACCAATATTGCATTAGCTTGTAAATGTGATGGTGATAATACAGTAAAAAGCAGCTATAAAGTCGCAGATGTGGTTTTAGTAGGAATAATTATCAAAATTGATACTACGTCTATTTCAGAATAACTTAAAAACAAGATTCATAATTTTTCAAGCGAAAGCTCAAGAGATTCTATGTTCTTTATGACACCTTTATTAAAAGTGACATTAAAAGTTGAAAGGAGTTACAAAGATGAATCTGTAACAGATACAATGACTGTTATAACTCCCTTATCATCTGCTTCATGTGGAGTAAGAAGTTTTAGGATAGATAAGAAATTTATCATCTATGGATTTGAA
>PBYL01000442.1 GCA_002729595.1 Thalassovita sp.
AAATGGAGAAGTAACAGTTTGGGATAGCAATGGAGAAAATGTATTGAAAAACGGTGAGCATTCAATTTCAGATGTGAAGAAAGTTTTTCACGATGGAATTGGCTATATTTTTAACTCACCAGAAACCATTCACTTAAAAAATAATACAGCTACAGGCGGTTGGTTTAAAATTAATAGGCAAACGGTTGCTTCAAAAGAAGAAGTAAATGCAGATGTTTTTAAACTTTGGATAGAACATGCTCCCCGTTCTCAAGATGCTAATTACGAGTATATGATAGTTCCTGCGACTACAGTAGAAAAGTTAAGAGCTGAACCAGAGAAACAAATTACTGTACTACAAAACTCTAGTGAAATTCAAGCAGTTAAGCATCAAGGTCAAAACTTGTATCAGGTTGTGTTTTACAAATCTGGTGAAATTCAACTTGCTGATAATATGACTCTTAGCTCAGATAGTCCCGGATTATATATGATTCAAATGGATGGAGATAAACCTAGTAAAATAACTGTTTCTGACCCAAATAGAGAGTTGGGTAAAATTCATTTTTCAGTTTCTTGTAAATTGAATTCTAATGATGAAAAAGTACAAACCAGATGGAATTCAGAAAAAGATATGACAGATTTTGCCATTGATTTGCCACAGGGAGTTTATGCAGGTAGTAGCTATGTGTTGAGCTTTTAAAAATAGCAGGGCGGTATCTGTTATCAAATTACAGCCCTGCTATTTTGTTTAAATTTGATGAATTTCAGCTTCGCTGCTCACTGTTTTTACATTATAAGATGTACTTAACGATAATATTTTTGCACCTGCTTTAATTAGTGAAGAGTTACTAATTAGCCAGATTACTTCAATTTGACTTTTTAAATCTTGTAGTGTTTTTTGCCAAAGCATTCTAGCTCCGGGTTCGTAACCTGTCATCTCTAAGCAATTCCAAACTACAATAAATTTCAGTTGTTCTTTATCACTAAAGCGGCTTTTCCATTCTTCAACAGATTTTAAACTCGATTCGTAAGTAAACATTCCTTTGAATGTGAAATACAAACAAATTTGATTATCTATATTTTTCCATTCAATACGCAAACAATCGTTTTGCGTGGTCTCAATTTCGGTTGAATTTTTTTTGAATATAAAGTTATACCGTGCTTTTAGATTTTCTAATTTTTGCGTAAAGTCTGATTTATCAGTTAGTTCCATGTTTTTAGTAGTTTTATATAATTGTGTTATTGTTGTTATTATTAAAACTACATATGAATATTAATCAATATGATTTTAAAATCGACTTAACGGTTATTATAGCGGTGTGAATAGTTGCTAAAAATTGACTTTTATTACTTATATCATATTTTTAATTAGAATCTTCTTCTAGTAATGTCATAAATGCCAATAGAGCGCCCCAATGGTAAAATTTGTCGCTGGCTAAAACATCATCTCCAATGCCAGTTTCGGCATTGTAATTTTCGTAAATGTGTCTTTCTGTTAACCACGATTTTAACATTAGATTTTTAGACTTTTCCACCAAGTCATTTTTAGCATTTGGCAAATTATAATTTTTAATACCATTGTAGACTAAAAAGTTTAAAGGAGCCCAGATTCGCCCTCTCCAATATTCATTATCTTCAAATGCAGGGTCATTTCTAGCGATGGATGGCATTATCCATTCTCCCCAAAACTCTTCAGGGTTGTAAAAATGATCTTGAATAATTCTTTCTGCTTGCTTTTGGGTTGGGGTTTCAGCGAGCAATGGATAAAACAAAGTTGGTGACAATCTGTAACTGAATTCTCCTGTTACCAAGTCTTTATTAAGATACATACCAAAGTCTTTGTTGTAAAGTGTTGCAAGTTTTTTTGAGTATTTTTCAGCACGAGCCAACAATTCATTTTTGATTTTTCCCTTACCTAAAGCCTCAGCGATGAATGATAAATTTTTGCAATCCCATACATACATACCCATTAAGCCAGCATCCGCCATTAATAATTTGTGTGAGACTGTATCAAACACGGCTTCATCATACATGGGTGAGTTATCTAGTCCGCTTTCCCACATACCTGCTTGTTTTTTATTCACCTCATCGTATAGCCATTTTGCCATACCAGTACTATCACAAGGATTACTGCCCCAACATAAATAACCATCTACATCACGGTCTTTTTCCCACCAGCGATTCCATGTAATTAATTCATCAAATACTTCTTCTAGAAACCACTTTTCTTGATACTTTTTGTAAATATTCCAGATTACAAAAGAACCTACTGGCGGTTGAGAGCGGTCTTCACTTTTCCCGATTGAAGAGGCAAAATTCGGGATAAAACCCTGTTGGCTAATTTCTTTTGTAATGGCTATTGCATTTGCATAAGCCAGTTCTTTATTATCAAGAGAATACATGTAAGCAGCAAAATATGTATCCCAATCAAACAAAACCCAACCTTTCCATGTGTCACCAGCATTCCAAACACGGCTCACTGGCGAAATCACTTTTTGCAGTGAGGGTTCGTAGATTACATCCCAAGCCAACACAGATTGCATGGCATTGTATAATTCACTGTTTTCTCCAAATGCGGTCTTATTTGCAGCCAATTTTTCCCCAGCATTTTTAATGAGCTGAACAAGTTCTTCTTCGGATTTATCTTTATAGGTAGATAGAATGATTTTATCTTTTAATGGAATAATGAGCATAGAATCATTCAAAACCACATCATTTGTAGACTTTAGGTAGAAGTGAATTGTAGCATTATCATTTTCAAAAGAAAAACCATCTTTGGTAATTTTGATCTCTCCTGTTTTGCCCCAAATTAATCTGGGTTTTATAATGAGATTGCCTGCTCGTTTTACCTCATCTGGATTGATTAAAATGCTTAAATCGTTATCCGTTGCGGCTGTTTTTACATTTAGTTGCAGCTCTTTCCAACTTACAGTTAGTTCGGTGTAAGCACCATCATAAGTGTGCGGACCGGGAATTACACTTTCCACACCTTCCCCTCTTCTACCGATTAGAGCTTCTTCTAAAATTTGATTGCTTTTTTGATCTTGCAATTGAAGATCGACCGTGAAATTCTGTGGCAATAAAACATGAGATAAAACACTTCTTGTATTCCAAGTATTCCAACCTTTAGCCAGTTTATTGTTGAGACTTTCTGCACTTTGAATAAGTTCAGTAGTTTGAACTTGGGTTTCTTGCTTTTGGGAATTGCATGAAAAAATGGCTAAGCTGATGAGCATCAAAATAGCACTTTTAATAAAGAAGCTTTTCATATTTATAATTCTACGAATTGGCGAAATAACACAGATAGAAGTAGATCAGATTTTAAAATCGCTTATTGCGGTCTATGTAAATTTACGCTTTCTTGTAGAATTAAATGGCTATCAAAATTAGTTTATGAGGCTTTAACAGCCATTTTCTCGATGAAACCGGACATTATCAGGCTCTTTGTAGAAATACCATTTATGGTTGTTAGCAGTCGTAAAACTCAGGTGCTGAGTTAACATCTAATTTTGTAAGTTTTGCAAGCATTTTTTTGTATTTATCAAATACATGGCACTTCCCACTGAGTACGGTTAAGCTTTGTTTTGTTTCTTTTAAAACAATTTCAAGATAGGCTCCGCCCGCTCCTTTGGCGGGTAAAATGTTTTGTATTTTAAAATAGGCTATTTCTTCATTTTTAAAGATTTGAGAATAGTTTTTATCCGCAAATCCGATAACACCATTTTTTTCATCAGTCCAAATTATTGAAGATTTCTCACCTAAAATGTTTGGCGGTCTACGCTTAACTCTCACATCTCTCTTATAGTTAGAAGTTAAGTTTAAGTCTTCACTAAAAGGTAGATAGGCAGTAATTTCCATTTTATTTTCATAGGCTGTATCGTTTAACAACTCTGGATATTCACGCTGATTTCTAATGGATAATGAAGTGTACCCTCCATTAAATTGCCATTGGCTATCGTAGGTATAGACCAAAGAAAAAGAGATTCCTTTCACTTGAAAAGTAAAATTGTTTTGATCCTCTCTCTCATAATTCAGCTTTTGATTTTCCAGTGAAAAATCTTTCTGTAACTGCTTTTTTAAATCGTAATAGCTGGCGTCTGAATTCTTATCGTCTATGCAATGCGTGAAGTAATCGAGAATGGCAATGTCTGATCTTTTATTGTCGAAATAAGCACTCAAATCTTTTAGTAAAATGTTGCCTAACCTTACAGGATATTTAAACTTCAAGAGAGTTTGGTCATATGGCGACTTTTCTAAATAAATAAGTGGATGATGCTTTAAATCATTGTAACTAGCGTCCCAACTAATAAAGACTTTATCTGCAGATTGAATTTCGAAACCTTTGTCGTAGTCATCGTAAGAACTTTCTAGAATTTCGTAAGATGCAGGGTGCTGTTTTCTCCAAATCTCTTTCTTTAAAACTTCTTTGTTCCATACATGCTCAAAAAAAACTTCATCATTAAAATTTAATAGAGAAGAAAGTTCGGTGTACACTTTTTTAAAACCTTTATAAAAGGTAGGCAGATAATTTTGATGATGGTCAAACAAAAACAACATAGCTTCAGCCTTCGAATTGATTACTACATATGCATATTGGATGTCATTAATATTGACCTTGCAGTTGTGATAACTATTTTGGCTAGTACAAATTATTTGCTCACCATCTATGTAGATTTTACCCTCATCGGTTTCTTTAGGGAAGCTAGCTTTTTTATGATTGAAAGAACTTTTGTTTGGCTGCATTGTAGTATGCTAAAAATTAGAGATTCTCTACAAAACAAAAAAACCTGTATGAATAGTCAAACAGGTTTTTCAATTATATTATACTACGTTGATTCTCAATCTTGTTCTGTAAACCACATAGGTTTCGTGTTAAAATCTGGATCTAAACCGCCAATTACTTCTAAAGCATCTGAGTTCCAGTCTACTTCTGAGTATTGTCTTGGGTACCATCTTTCAGCAGGTTTTCCATCGTTGGTTACAGAAAACTCTTCTGGTAGAGTAAATCCTTTAAAAACATCCGAGCTATAATCGTATCTTCTTAAGTCTGACCAAGTTTCATTGCTTGTGAAAATAGCAATGTATTTTTGGGTCATAATATCGCTGAGTGTAAGTGCGGCTCCATCAGCAGGAAGTGCAGTGCTGATAAATGCATCGATATCTTCTGAAGCTGCACCGGCAAACTCCATGTGAGATTTAACACCTTCTACAAATGCACTATAAGCTGTTGCTACATCGCCTTTAATAAATGCTGCTTCTGCTTTTACAAATTGCAATTCGAAATAACTGATAAGTGGATAAGGTGCATCATCAGTAAAGATATATTTGTTGTAAAATGCTGTAGCTACTCCAGCAGTATCACCAACCGCAGGATGAACTCCTGTATATTCCCCGTTATCGTCTGGATTAAGCATTAATGTTAATCTTGGGTCTGCTATTTCATTCGTGTATGTTCCATCTAAGTAGCTTACAAAAAGAGACGATGGATATCTGATGTTGTAGTTACCTCTTGTTGGGCCCATAAAGCTAGCTGTTGCAGAAGCATCCCCAACAAATTGAACACTGGCGTTGTCATCTGTACTTGCAAAAGCTTGATCTACTAATGCGATTACTCTATCTGCATCAAAGCTGCTTTTGTTGGTTAGGTGACCAAGATCACGCGCTTGAATCGCATAACCAAACTTAATCCATTTGCTAATGTCTCCATTGTAAATGAAATCGTTTTCAGCAAAATCTGGCTCAATATCAGCTTCTGAAATGTTTTGCAAAATACTAATGCCTTCTTCAGCCAAAGTGATTACTTCAGAATAAATTAATTCCTGAGAATCGTAATCGAATTTGGTAAGCGTATTATCCCAAGCTTGTTGGTATGGCAATTCACCGTGGTGGTCGGTAGTAGTTAACCAGCTATATGCACTTATAATTTTAGCAATGCCTTCGTAAACTGGTTGATTTATCTCCTGACTTTGTAAAACCATTTCATTCAAATTAGAACCGGTTGACCAGTAATGGTTTCTGAACTTTTGTGTTCCAGAAGTGTAGCTACTTCCGTGTCTGTCTGAGAAATAACTCGCTGAACCATAAGCCCAGTTTTGTGTAATTGAACCCACGTAGCGGCTGTCGAACATCTCTCCTTCTGCTACAGAATAACAGATTTGCGGAAGATACAAACTCGGTAAAGCTGTTTGTGGTAAATAAGGATCGTTGTTTATATCGAGATAGTCTTCACAAGAAATACTGCTCAATAATATGAAAAGCAATATTCCTGTATTTCTAAATAAGTTCTTCATAGTCTTTTTAAATTATAGGTTTAATTTTAATCCGGTTGAGAATACAATTGGTGAAGGCAATGAGAAGTAATCGAAGCCACCTGCGTTACTACCTCTTCCCGAAGCATTCAAACCATTTACATCCGGATCTGGACCAGAATAATTACTAAATAATACAAGGTTGTTTGCACTCGCATGCACTTGTAAACCTTTTATAAATGAGTTACCAAGAATCGATTTAGGCAAAGTATATGAAATAGTGATATCTCTTAATCTTAACCAGTTGATATCTTTTTCGATAAAGTTTTCTTCAACTAAACCTAAAGCACCACTTTGGAAGTAATCTTGATCAAGCTCTACTTCTTGTGTATTTCTTTCACCAGACTCTAATACACCATCAAAAACTGTGGTTGTACCTCTTGCCGCAGTGTACTCAGTTTTACCCAAAGACGATAGATACTTAGCTGTAGCATTATAAATATCTCCACCTTTTTTGATGTCCCACAAGAAAGATAAGTTGAAGTTTTTGTATGAAATTGAGTTAGTGATACCTAATGTGAAATCTGGTTGTCTGTTACCAATTTCGTGATAAGTATTATCTAATTCAGGATAACCATCGTCTCCGATTACCAATTCGCCTTCTTCATTTCTTAACCAAGAGTAACCAGTAATGGTATAGTAAGATTTACCTGGAATATAACCTGCTCTAGCATTACCGTATAGCCAAGTATCACTCAAATAAAACTCGTCGAAATCACCAGGGAGAGATACAACTTTGTTTCTGTTAAGTGCAAAGTTACCCATAATGGTCCACTTCAAATCTTGTTTTTTAAGGATGTCTCCTGTTAATAAAATCTCAAGACCTTTGTTTTCAATCTCACCAGCATTTACTAATTGCAAGATATAGCCAGAAACATAACTTAATCTAGGAGTTACAATCTGATCTTTACTGGTTACATGGTAATAAGTCATGTCTAGACCAAGTCTACCAGAAAAGAATTTAAGATCCATACCTACTTCGTAAGAAGTAGTTGATTCTGGTTTAATGTTTTGGTTAGCACCAAATACACTTACCATAAATCCACCACCAGATCTGGTAAATTCACCTAGTGCTGGAGAAGTTTTGTGCGTAGGCGCATCTTTACCTACTTGTGCGATAGAAGCTCTTAATTTACCAAATGTTAAGAAAGAGTTATCCAAGTTTAAAGCTTCTGTAAAAGCAAAACTCGTACTTACAGACGGATAGAAGAAGCTGTTATTTTTTTTAGGTAAGGTTGAAGACCAGTCGTTTCTTCCTGTAACTGTTAAGAATAACATGTTTTTGTAATCAGCTTTAAATTCACCGAAAACACTTACTAATCTTCTTCTATATCCTTTTGTACTTACTTCACGCGAGTCTGGGTCGGTATTTACGATTGAGTAGAAATCTGGAACTTTAATGTCTTCACCATATTGAGAGTCAACCCTATAATTTTTATCTTCTATACTGTTACCCAAAGTAAGTGCAGTATTAATTTCACCAAAAGATTTGGTAGCAGTTAATAATACAAATGTATTTAACAGTCGGCTGCGTGCATTGTATTCTGCCATTAACCCTCCAACATTGCTTGCTCTACTTCTATTTGGATAAGACTGATTAGATTCAGCATCGTAAGCTGTTAAACCATAAGAGTTGTACATGTCTAAACCAACTCTACCAGTAGCACTTAACCAACTAGTAAGATCATAAGAAGCACTACCATTAAGTAAAGTACGATCAGTTTCATCTGTAATGCTATTATTTTCTGTTGAAAAATAAGGGTTATCAATTGGAAAATCATCTCCTTCAAATACTCCTTCACCTGTACTCATATCTATTTGGCTAGGCCACATTAAAGAATACTGGTAAAAACTACCACTTCCTTTTGATGCTCTGGCTGCTTCTGATCTAATGTATGATGCTGTAGCATTTACACTTAATCTCTCATATGGTTTTGCAGAAAGGTTTAATCTAATTGAGTTTCTATCGTAACCGGTATTCGGTACAGTACCTTCTTGGTTAAGGGCACTTCCAGAAGCTCTATAAGTGATATTATCGTTTCCTCCACTTACACTTATATCATGCGATTGTGTAAAACCTGTCTCGAAGAAATTTCCAACGTTGTCGTATAAAGTAGTAGAACCATCTAATTCTTCACCCCATTGTCCATAACTTAATTCATTGTAAAGACCCTCACTACCTTGTCCATATCCATTGTAAAGTTCATGGAAGCGGGTGTTTTTCTCGAATCTAAAATCGTTGTTATAAGTGATAGATGGCTTGCCTCTTTTTCCTTTTTTTGTTGTAATAATGATGGCACCATTTGCCGCATCAATACCATAAAGTGCCGCAGCAGAAGGACCTTTCAAAATTGTTACACTCTCAATATCTTCTGGACTTATATCCATCGCACGGCTAGTGTAATCGAAGTTTCTGTTTGGAGCGTCGGCAAATAAGCTTCCACCGCTAAAAGTAGTGTTATCAATCGGTACACCGTCTACTACAAACAAAGGTTGGTTGTTACCATCTAGTGATGTTCCACCTCTAATTACAATACTTGCAGATGAACCTGGCAAACCACTAGTGCTAGTAACATTTACACCTGCTACTCTACCTTGTAAAGAGTTGATCACATTTGGTCTGCTTGTTTCAGTTAATTCTTTACCAGAAACTTCTTGCACAGAATAACCTAATTCTTTCTTAGCTTTTTCAATACCGAATGATGTTACAACGATATCGTCTAGCATGGTAGATTCAGTCTCTAGGGAAACCTCAACGCTACTTCTGCCATTTACAGGCACTTCTTGTGTTTTATATCCAACAAATGAAATAATCAATACAGAATTTGCAGATGGTACTGTTATCTGAAATTTGCCATCAACATCGGTAATGGTACCAGATGATGTGCCTTTTAGCAATACGTTAACTCCGGGTAGGTTTACACCTTCTTCTTCAGAAGATACCACACCAGTAACTCTCAAGTCTTGCGCAAAAGCACCGGGTGGAAAATAAATGCATAGGGTTAGAATAGATAAAAGTAGAAATACTCTTCTCATAGAAATTTGACGATTAAATAGTAAGGTTAAAAAGAGTTAGTACACAGGCATTCTAGCTCATGTATTTTATAATACTGAGATTCAAAAAACCATAAATTACCACAGATCATAGAAGTAACTATGAATTATTAATGTCTAGCAAATCACATGAAAAGCTTGTGTTATATACTTTGTTATATCGGGACTATACTGACTCCTGCAGAAGCCATATTATTCTGATTGTCTGAAAAAAATGCTGTGTTTGGCTGGTTCTTCTAATGAATTATTGGATAATTCATTATTGGTAACAATTATACTTTTTTAACATTAAAGTTGCAATATTTTGCGAGATAAATATTTAAAAAAGCAGCAAATAACAGCAAAACTTAATATTGTATTAATACTAATATATTGTTAAATATTACACAAACAATGTGTATTCGTGTCATTCAGATAGGTAATTTTAGCTTTTGTCAATATAAAATCTAATTTGAGTGCGGTTTTTATTGGCAGCATTGTAAGAAAAAACTGCAAGATATCTCAAGCTTGTTTTTCTTATAATTTTTGTCATGTACTTAATAAAATATTAATCTGATAAAGCAAACGATAGATATTTATCACCAGATTTGGTGTTAGCTTTACCTCCTCCACAAGCAATCACAATATATTGCTTGCCATTTACCTCATACACACTCGGAGTAGCATAACCAGCCGCAGGCAGTTTGTATTTCCAAATTTCTTCTCCGGTTTCCAAATCAAAAGCTCTAAAGTATTCATCTTTAGTAGCAGCAATAAAAACCAAACCAGATGCAGTTACTGTCGGGCCGCCATAGTTCACCATACCAGTTTTAGGAATACCTCTTAGTCTTAATTCTTCATACTCGCCCAATGGCACTTGCCATTTTATGCTGCCTTTATTTAAGTCAATGGCAGTAAGTGTTCCCCAAGGTGGTTTTACTGCCGGATAACCTTCTTGATCGTAAAACCTATTGTAACCAGTGTGGGTATAGGGTAATTTTCTTTTATTGGCATCTTTACCATATTCGTGCGGATCAATTTGTTCGTTTTCTATGCCATATAAAAAATTGACAAGGGCTTTTTTTTCATTATCCTTCAACTGCGGAAAACCCGGCATTAAACCACCTTTTCCATTTTCAATAATTTGTATTACCTCTTTCATCTGATACTTTTCAGAAAGATTAGTAAGTGCAGGATAATTCACCGATGGATTTCCTTCCAACTCTTTTCCATGACACATGGCGCAAGTATTCAAATAGCTTACTTTACCCAAATCTACCGAATTGCTATTTTCGGTTTGCGTTTTTTCCATGGTGATGATGCAGGGAATTTCTTTGGCATTAATAACTAACAATCCACTTTTAGGATCAAAGGCATTTCCTCCCCAACCGGCTCCCCCATCGAAACCCGGAAAAACAATGGAACCTTGTTTACTTGGAGGCATAAATTGTTGCCCAGTTCTTAAAGAATCTAGCTTGGCTTTCACAAAAGAATTGGCAGATACTGAGAGATTGGTTATTTCTACATCTGTAAATTTTTGTCTGGTAAATGGAGGTGGTGAAACGGGAAATGGCTGTGTTTCCCAAGAGGCTTCACCATTTAGGTTAGATACTGGAACAGGTTTTTCTTCTACACCAAAAACAGGCTCACCGGTTTCTCTATCAAGCACAAATACAAAACCTGTTTTGGTAGCAGTAACTACTACATCTTTTTTTGCTCCATTGTGGTTTATAGTGAGCAGATTTGGTGGTGCCGGGATATCTCTATCCCAAATATCGTGGTGGATGGTTTGAAAATGCCAGATGCGTTTACCAGTTGCAGCATCAAGTGCTAATATACAGTTGGCAAATAGGTTTTCGCCTTTGCGATTTCCTCCATAAAAATCAAAAGCAGCAGAACCAGTCGGTGCATAAACAATTCCTCTTTCTTCGTCTAAACTCATACCTGCCCAAGTATTTGCGCCACCTACATTTGAGTAAGCCTCTTCTGGCCAAGTTTCATAACCCAGTTCTCCAGGTTGCGGAATGGTATGAAATGTCCATTCGAGCTCACCAGTGATCGCATTAAATGCCTGAATAAATCCCGGAGCTGCATCAGCATTTTCCGAAACTCTGGTTCCGATTATGAGCTTGTCTTTATAAATAATTCCCGGTGAAGTAGATACCACATATAATTCTTGTGCTGCTTCACCTAAACCAGTTTTGAGTGAGATTTTTCCTTTGTTTCCAAAAGCTTCGTTCAACAAACCTGTTTTAGCATCTAAACAGTAGAGCTCTGGACCAGCAGTAAAAAAGATACTTTGCTTTCCTTTATTTTCAAAAAAAGTAACTCCACGATTTACATTCATCGCAAAGTTTACTTTCGCATTAGGATCAAATATCCATTTGCTTTCTCCACTAGCTGCATCAATGGCGAATATTTTCAACTTTGGCGATGAGCCATACATCACACCATTTACTATGATAGGATTACATTGAATTTGCGTTTTGCCATCTTTACTTGCATCACCTGTGGAGAATGTCCAAGCCACTTCCAGATTTTGTATATTTTCTTTAGTGATTTGCTTGAGCGATGAATATTGCATGCTACTATTACCACCAAGGTAAACAGGCCAATCTTTGTCTGCTTCTTTATTAGAAATGCTTGTTTCAGAACAACTTATAGCAAGAATTAGCAAGCATAATACGATGAAGTTTTTTGTATAGTTAGCGGTGTTTTTTAAGGAAATGGACATATTAATTCCAGTCTTTTTCATTTTCAAATTTGACAAATCACTATAAAAATAAGAACCCGCTTAATTTCTTAAATTATGGGCACTTAGCTATCCTGTTTTGCCATATATATTGAATTAAGTCTATGAAGATTTTTAAAGTAGAGCTAATTCTATAGGATTCTGCTTTTTGAGAGTGAGTTCTAATTTGTGAAACAGATTCAATTAATTAAATTTAGTGGATTTCATCAAACTCAAATCATTCATAAACAGTGGGTAAATTTAACTTAACACAAAAGATAGATAGAAGAACTTTTAGTAGACAAGTAGGTAAAGGGATTGGCGCTGCTGCCATTATGAGTTCATTGCCTTTTGCTTGCTCTTCAGCTGCCATTGCACAAAAAGAAAAACTAGGAATTGCGCTAGTAGGCTTAGGTTATTATGGTTCTATTTTGGCAGAATCTTTACAAAAAACCAAAATCTGCGAATTAAAAGGTTTGGTTACCGGCACACCTTCAAAAGCAAAATTGTGGGGAAGCAAATACAACATCCCTGAAAAAAACATCTATAACTATCAGAATTTTGATGATATAGCTGATAATCCCGATATAGACATTGTATATGTGGTTTTGCCCAACTCGATGCATAAAGAGTTTTCTATTAAAGCGGCAAAAGCTGGCAAACATGTGATTTGCGAAAAACCGATGGCGCTCAATGTAAAAGAATGTGAGGAGATAATTGCCGCTTGCAATGAAGCAAAAGTTGAGTTAGGCATGGGTTACAGAATGCATTCTGAACCTTATACACAAGAAGTAAAGCGATTTGCAAAGGAAAATGTATTTGGCAAACCTCATTTGGTTACTTCTGGTTCAGGTTATATTATGAGAGGTAATCCGAACCAATGGCGATTAAAAAAAGACTTGGCTGGTGGTGGAGCTTTAATGAATATGGGTGTTTATTCTATCCAATGTGCGATTTATGCAACTGGTGAACAACCGATAGCTGTAAGCGCACAGGAATTTAAAACCATGCCCGATTATTTTAAAGAAGTAGATGAGACAATTACAATTCAGTTGGAGTTTCCGAGTGGATGTATTGCTAATTTGCATACGAGCCACAATGCCAATATCAATGATTTGTATATAACTTACGAAAATGGCTGGTGTAGATTGGAGCCTGCGCATAGTTATGGGCCTATTCAAGGTGAAACTTCTAAAGGAGTGATGGATTTCCCGGTGGTGAACCAGCAAGCAGAACAAATGGACGATTTCGCCAAGCATATTTTGCAAGATGCGCCTAATTTGTGTCCGGGAGAAATGGGGCTGAGAGATATGCAAATTGTAGAAGCGATTTATAAATCTATTGATGCAGGAGGAAAAAGAATTGCACTGGATTTGATTGAATTCTAGGCAATTAAATCTTTAACTAATCAAATTCTGAAAACGATAAATTAGCAAGCTCCTTGAATTTTTAAATTCAAAGGGCTAGCTTTATTGAAGATTAAATACTTGCTGCGATAAGAAAGTATGAAAATAATCTAAAGAAAATGAAAAGCATTAAACTAACCGGTTCTTTAGGTGCCAAAACGAAGGCATTAGATAAAGAAGCATTTTTTAAAACACTCTTTGATGAGTACTTTACTAAACTATTTTACTTCGCTAAAAAGTTTGTGAAATCAGAAGAGGTGGCGCAAGATATTGTCTCAGAAGTTTTTTACATCACTTGGAAAAATGTGGCCAATATCGAAGAGATTAAAGACATACGATCTTATTTATATACCTGCACCAAAAATGAAAGTATTCGATTTTTAAAATCAGAAGTAAATAAAAATATATCTATTGCCGAGAATGATAATTGGGAGTCTGTACAGTTTGCCATAGAAAATTTTACTCCAGAAAAAGCCATTCTCCAAAATGAGCTGCAAGATTTAATAGAACAAACCATAGACTCACTGCCGACACAGTGTAAAATGGCTTTCAAATTTGTAAAAGAAGACAGACTAAAACATGATGAAGTTGCCAAACTCATGCATGTTTCTCCAAATACTGTAAAAAATCACGTAGTAAAAGCATTAAAAAGAATAAGAGAGAATCTTGAAGTATATTATATTGATAATCAACAACTTAATAAGAAAAAAGCCAAGGTTGTTTCTATGAATACTTTAAAAATGTTTATGCTTTCTGGAATTTTTTAAATTTTTTTTTCAGTTGAAGTAGTCGTGTTTTGCTGTTTTTTACTCTCAGTATTAGAGAGTAAATAAATATGGAAATCGATCAACTAATATATAAGAAACTGGAAGGTAGTATTACTACCGAAGAAAACTCCATTCTATCCAATTGGCTAGCTGATAAAAACAGCCCGCAGAATCAGATTATTTTTCAAGAAATTGAGCGACACTGGCAAAGCGAAAACGAGAAACTTGATCTGTACAAAGCCAATGCATGGAAAAAGTTTCAGGAGAGCCAGCGGCGAAGGCGGCGG
>PBYL01000443.1 GCA_002729595.1 Thalassovita sp.
ATATTTAAATTAAAAATACAGAGATTATATTTAGTGTACTTCAATTATAATATTGGAGGTATAACTATTATTCTGATACTTTTAATTTCTCTCATTAGATTTTTCAGATGAATTATTCTAAAGTTTGATAAATGAGATACTACATTAATAAATTTATTTACGCAACACTGTTGCATAAATAATGTTTAGTAATATATTTGCAACAGTGTTGCGTTTATTACTAATATTATGATACAACTTAAGAATGTTCGAAAGTCATTCAAAGACAAACTAGCTTTAGGCAATCTTAGCATACAGATAAAAGCTGGCGAAATTTATGGATTGCTTGGTAGTAATGGTGCTGGAAAGTCTACTACCATTAATTTAATACTGGGCTTTTATAAACCAGACTTTGGACATGTTGAAGTTAAAGGGCTGAATCCTAATGATAATAAAGAAAAGACGAGAAGCACAATAGGTTATATTCCTGAAAATGTAAACCTTTATACTTATTTAAGTGGTTTAGAAAACCTCGATTATTTCTGCAAACTAGCTGGTTTAGTTTACTCAAAGAGTGAATTAAAAGAAATACTAATTACATGCGGATTGAATGAGAACGTACTTAACAAAAGAGTGGGGACTTATTCAAAAGGAATGAGACAAAAAGTAGGTATAGCCATAGCTGTTGCAAAAAAAGCCAATATCTATTTGTTAGATGAACCTGCTAGTGGATTAGATCCTGCTGCAAGCAATGAACTATCATCCATCCTCAAAAAAATTGCTACTGAAGGAGCAACAGTTCTTTTAGCTTCTCACGATATTTTTAGAGTAAGAGAAACCTGTGATCGAATTGGAATACTAAAAGACGGGCAGATGCTAAGAGAAATTCTAGCTCAGGATGTAACAAGCAATGAATTAGAAAATATTTACCTAGACTATATGCGAAACTAAAAAAAGCGATGATTGAAATAATTAAAAATGAATGGAAAGGCTTTTTAAGGAATCGTATGTTTCTCTATGTAGGAGTGACATTTACAATTGTATTATTGATTACTTGTTGGGTAAGCAATAAACAAGTACAGCTTCAGCATGATTTACAACAAACAGCTCAGCTGCATATTAGATCTCAATGGGACGACATGGGAGCTACAAATCCACATAATGCAGTACATTTTGGGACTTATGCATTTAAACCTTATCAGTTAATGAACAGTATTGATGAGGGAGTAAATGCTGTTACTGGAAATGTTTTAAGATTAGAAGGGCATGTACAAAACGAAATGGAATTTTCTGAAGCATCTCAATCGCTCATGATTTCTGTTTTTGGAAAACTTACACCAGCATTATTACTGCAATATGTAATACCTCTTTTCCTAATTTTTCTTTCATTCTCAGCTATTAGCCTGGAACGTGAATCAGGCAGAATAAAACTTTTAGTAATACAGGGTTTATCTTTGCCTAAAATGATATTCTACAAATCAATATCACTATTAATTATTGGGATGGGGATGTTGTTTATAGGATTATTTTTACAAATGCTAACACTTGATTTATTTCAAAATTCAGATACCTTTTTACGTTTATTTTCACTTTTCTTAGCCTATTTATTTTTCTACTATATACTCATTTTACTTACAGTAATACTTTCTGCTTGGTTAAAAACACCAACTGCTGCCCTTTCAAGTATATTAGCTATTTGGGTAATATGGGTAGTGTTTTTGCCTAAAATTTTTGGTCTATTGACAGAAGATCAATATCCACTACCTAGTAGGCAAGCTTTTAAGCTTGCCATGAAAGTTGATAGAGAAAATGGAATAAATGGGCATGCTCCCTCAAGCAATCGGAAAAATGAGTTTAAACAAAAAATACTTAAAGAATACGAGGTTGATAGTGTAGAAGAATTACCAATTAATTTAGATGGTTTATTAATGCAAGCTGATGAAGAATATGGTAATAAGGTTTGGGATAAACATTTTGGCAGTAATTATCAGATTTTAAAAGACCAAAAATGGATGTATCAATTATTGGGAATTATTGATCCATTTATTGCGCTACAAAATTTAAGTATGGGTTTTAGTGGTAGTGATTTATTTCACCATCAAGATTTTTTATTAGCAGCAGAAAATTATAGAAGAGATTTTATAAAATCTCTTAATGATAAACATGCTTATGGCGGTTCTAAATCTGGTGATTGGAGCTGGAAAGCTAGTGAAGAATTTTATAAATCCATTAATGATTTTAATTATCAAATACCACCCTTACTTCATTTTATAAATTACTATTTAATAGATGTTTTAATCACATTTTTTTGGATGTGTATACTGATTTTAATAGTCCAACAACTTAGCAATAAAATCGAAGTCATATGAGCATTAAAGATACTTTCATTTATGAATGGCTTCACTTTACAAAAAGTAAGTTAAAGGTGATCACCTTATTATTATTCAGTATTGCTGCAGTATATGGTCTTCAAAATGGCTATCAGTTATTTAAAGAGCATGTTGTAGAAATCAATGATATTTCAAAAAAACAAAATGAGGCTTATCAAACTATATTTACTTGGTTAGACGAAAACAAATCTGGCCCAGATGAGAGACCCTATGTAGATATTTCTAAACCACTTTGGGCATTTTATTATATTCCTAGCTGGACATGGAAACAACCTTCTCCCATGATGGTATTTAATATAGGTCAGGCAGAACAATTTGGGTATTATAAGAAAGTAACAGATTGGAGTACTGCATTTGATAGTGATTTATCTGAAGAACTAGCTAATCCAGAAAGACTAGCTATGAATTCATTAGACTTTTGCTTTGTGATTTTGTATTTGAGCCCATTGCTTTTGATAATCCTTTTATACAATATCAAAGGATATGAGAAAGATAATGGAATTTTAAAATTGATTTATGTACAATCTAGTGATACAATAAAATGGCTGGCAGCTAGAACATCATTCTATTTCATATTAGTTAGTATAGTTCTTATAATTTTAATGCTAGTTTATGCGAGTATATGTGGCGTTATTAAAACAAACTTAGTTGAATTCATATATTTCATAGCTTCTGGGATTTTATATCTACTTGCTTGGGTATTAGCCTTGTTAGTAATCATTACACTTAATAATAGTAGTATGGCAAAGGCCATTAGTATGATTAGTTTGTGGCTAATATTCTGCTTGGTTTTACCGGCATTCGTACAACAGTCTGCTTCATTAAAATACCCAACGATTTACATGACAGATTTTCTAGATGCAAAGAGAACAGAGCTATATGAACTTTACGATTTGTATGAACTTCCTCAAGATAGTTTAAAAATACAATTGCTCAAACCAGAATTGAAACTGCAAAGTACCATTGTGGCTAAAGATAGTATAATTGACCAAACAACATTGAGCAATACAATGCCATACCTTGCCAATTTAATAACAAAACCGGCAGCAAAAGAAATTTTAATAAGAAGTGAAAAGAAGAATCAATTTATAAGAAATAGCTATTGGTACAATCCAATTACTTTTTACCTAAATCATTTAAACTCCATTTGTAATACTGACTATTATGCCTATCAAAATTTTAGAGAGCATATTCAAAATTTAATAGATATAAGAACAAGTTTACGAGCTATGGATACTTGGAATAAAGAAGTGATAGATAAAGAAAGAATACAATATTATATGGAAACATTTGGTCAGGGTAAATATTAAAATAACTAAATGAACTAATAATATCTGACAATCAACCATGAATTTTATGAAGGTAAATAATGCCTTATCTGGTCTTTGGACCAGAAAGGTACTGATGATCGTATGCTTTATTTTAACTGTTTGCGTGCTTAAAGTTAGTGCTCAAGAATATACAATTGTTACAGTATTATCTGCGCAAGATAAGGCTCCACTAGTTGGTGTAACGTTGCATACTTTTGATGAGTCTAAAAAAAATGGTTGGCTTACAGATACCGAAGGCAAGGCTTATTTAGCTATTACAGAGCCGATTAAAATTACCATTTCGTACATTGGATATTTAACAGTTGAAAAGGAAATTGTTCCGGGAGAATCTACAGAAATTAAACTAGAAGAAGATGTACTAGGCCTTGATGAAGTAGTGGTAACAGGTTCTTTTACACCTACAACAAGTTCTCAATCTCTCCATAAGGTTAAGAAAATTGATGCAGCCATGATCGAAGCAAAAGGTTCTGTAAATTTGGCTGATTTACTACAAACTCAGCTTAATCTAAAAATAATTCAAGACGATGTACTTGGCTCAAGGGTGGTGATGCAAGGTATTTCTGGACCTAATGTAAAAATACTAATAGATGGCGTACCTGTAGTTAATGGTTCAGGAGGAAATTTTGACCTCAGCCAGTTTAACATGAACAATGTGGAGCGAGTAGAAATTGTAGAAGGGCCATTATCTGTACAGTATGGCACAAATGCCTTAGCAGGAACTATTAATATCATTACTAAGAGTTATCAAGAAAATGAAAGTTTAGTTAGTACAAGTGCATACTATGAGTCGGTTGGTCAATACAATGTGGATTTAGCTTTAGCGAAAGGTTGGAAAAATTTGTCGATAAGTGCAGGTGGAGGTAGAAATGATTTCGATGGATATTCTTCTACTGGTGAACGCAGTGAAGATTGGATACCGAGAACGCAATATCTGGCAAATGCTAAAATAAAATACCACTTTAAATCTCTGGATATCACTGGTTCATTTGATCAAATGTGGCAGAACTCTACTAGTCATGGAGAAGCCTCTAGTGCATTTAATAGCAAAACAAGTAAATTATCGCAAATAGCTGACGATCATTATTTTAATACATCCAGATTTAATGGGGCATTAATCGTAAATGGTGCTTTAGCAGACAAGCATTACATTAACATTGTAAATGGTGTTTCAAAGTACAATCAGTCTAAACAGAAATATTTACAAGATGTAGTTGATGATATAAAGTGGCTGAGTACGGAAGTGTCAGACCATGATACAACTGGATTTGTAACATGGACTTCACGCGGTACATATGTATATGGAAACACAAAAAAGAACTCTGGTATTTACCTAACCGCAGGTTATGAACTATCAAATAATACTGCAGAAGGTGGAAAAATTCGCTCAGATGCTGATGTAAATGTAAACGACTATGGATTGTTTACTGCACTGGAAATACCAATAGGAACTAGACTAAAAATACAACCTGCACTAAGGTATACTTATAGCAATAAGTACGATACAAAAGAAATCAATTTTCTTGATTCAAAATTACCTATTTTACCTTCATTAAATCTAAAATATAACATAAACCAAAATTTAGATTTCCGATTTTCTTACGGGCAAGGTTACAGAACTCCCTCTGTCCGCGAATTATATTACGAGTTTATAGATGCCAACCATTACATAGTTGGCAATACAGAATTGCAACCTGAAATAGGGCATAATTTTAATTTTTCAAGTTCATGGAGAACGGCAATAGGGAGTGGAACTTCTGTTTCTATTAGCCCATCTGTTTTTCTCACATCGATTGATAACAAAATTGAACTTGTTCGAATAATAGACAGAGAAACCTTGCCAGAAGATGTGCCCAAAAATGTTCCTGTAGCGCGAACTTATGCCAATATTAAAAATTTTAAATCGATTGGATTTAATCTTAATGGTGAAATTATTTCTAACAACGGTATTCGTTTAAATCCAGGCTTTGGCGTATTGTCGAGATCTGGTAGCGAATCAGATAATGAGTTTTACACCAGTTATGAATTAAACCTGAATGCAAGCTATTTTATAAAACCTATAGAAGTAAAGTTTAATATCTTCTACAAATACAATGGCAAAATTACAGAGTTTGCCAAAGACGAAGATGGCGAAATAGGTATACTCACATTAGAACAATACAATACACTAGACTTCAGCCTTTCCAAATCATTATTAAAAGGCAAAGTATTTACTTCACTAGGTGCAAAAAACCTCTTTAACGTAACTGATATTTCTCTGGTTGGTGATGGCAGCAAAGGGCTGGTAACTCAAACCGGGAGAGAATCTTATTACCCTATAAGTTGGGGACGGACATTCTTTATCAAAATTAATTACACAATACACTAACAAACAGAAATGAGAAAACATATTACATTATTCCTCTATTTACTTAGTACACTTTTATTCTTTGGTTGCGATAACGATGATGATGTTGAACCAACAGATGAAATTGAAACAGGTGCAACACTTACAGCTGCAATGGGATCAGACCTTGTTGATCAGGTTTATATCGATCTTAGTGAAGGTGTAATGACCTCTGTAGCCGTGAATACTTGGGAATTGGCTTTCGAAAATAATGGCAGTGCTATTAAAACAAACTCAGCAAAAAAAGTGGCAATCGCCATTCCAGCAACTACCGATTTTGATGAGGTAACTAGTGACGACGATCTAGTTTATTCTTACGATTCTTCAGATGGAGACTTAAGTGCAACAGCATTAGACGGATGGGAAACCAACCAGCCTTATGTGATTGATCTTGGAGTTGATGAAAATGGTAATGCTTTGGGCATTAAAAAATTCATAATTACTGCTACAACTAGCACTACAGTTTCTATTCAGTATGCAGAATTAGATGGTAGTGATGCACAAAGTGTAGACGTTGAACTAGACGGAGGAGATTTTACTTTTTATTCTCTTATTAATTCACAAACAGTAGAAGTAGAGCCAGCCAATTGGGATTTGGTTTTAACAGCAGTTAGTGTGCGTACGGGTGCTCCTTGTGCGGCTATGGGTTCTAGTGCTGTACCGGGTGTAAACTGTGATATTTATCGCTTGAGTGCATCAGCTATAACAAACACTTATCAAGGTGTGCAAGTGGCAGTAGATAACCCTTTTTCAGAATTGGAAGAAGATGATGACCCTGAAGCAGAGATCAACCAACAATCTATAGATAGCAGTAATTTCGATGAGTTAGGTATTTCTGATTACAATACTATTGGTGCATCAAGTTCTGCAGATGCAATCGGTAGAACTTGGTTACAAATTTTAGAGCCTCACAGTAGCGGTGTGTATAAAGTATATGACTTCATTACCTACATAGTAAAAGATGTAGATGGTAACTATTACAAGTTGAGATTCTTGGCTTACAAAGGTGGTGATAATGCAGAAAATGGCTACCCAACTTTTGAATACGAGCTATTAACAGAATAAGAACTTTGAGATCACGATTAATCCCTGTCGTAGCAGATAGGGATTATATTGAATTTGCCTTTTATGAAAATATCCAGAAAAACCCTTTTTACCCGAATTGGTATTATTCTTTTGATTGTACTCATCGCCGTATTCGGATATCGGTATTATCAAAAAAATATCAGTACTACCAAAGTTGCATTTATTAATTATTCCGAATTTCAATTAGCACGTATCAGTAAGTCTAATTCCAATTCTTGGATCGAAATGGAAGTACTGGATTTAGATAATTTAGAAAACCTCCGTAATTACTCAGCAGTTTTTATTTTTGGCCGAGGTTTTCAAATGTCGCCAGATCAAATGGCCGCGCTTCAAAATGCAGGTTATTCTGGAGTAAATCTTTTTGTTGAGTCAGCTACTAACCCTAATGTAGATGTTACAAACTTAAAGGGAGCATCTTTAGATAAAGTTTCAGATTATTTCAGCTTTGGAGGTACATCAAACTATAGTAATTTACTAGCTTATGTGCGCCATGATATGGAAGGGAAAACTTGGTTTACAGTCAAACCAGAAGACCCGATTTCAGTCCCTAAAGATGTATTTATTCATAAAGATGAAAAAGCGGTTTTTGAAGATTTTGATGCCTACCAAAAGTACATTCAAGACAATGGTTTTTACAAACCAAATCAACCTAAAATAGCATTACTAACAAGTGTTCCGGGCCCATTTAATGCGAATAGAGATCATATAGATTCTCTAATCACGATGTTAGAGCGTCGAAATTTAAATGTTTATACCATTAGTGCAGCTACCAAAAGGCTTGATTTTCTTAAACAAATAGACCCCGATTTAGCTATTTTAATGCCACATGGTAGGCTTACATTAGGTCAGGAAAAAGAAGCCGTTGCTTGGCTCAAAGATAAAAACATACCATTACTAACTCCACTTAGTGTATTCCAACCTTACGAAGACTGGGTAGATGATCCTCAAGGTTTTGCGGGGCCTTTACTATCTATGAGTGTGGTGCTGCCTGAACTTGATGGAGGAATTAATCCTTATGCCGTCGTTGCGCAATACAAAGATGAAACAGGTTATTTGTCTTTTCAAACCATTCCAGACAGATTGCAAAAGTTTGGCGATATGGTTGAAAAATGGCTTACACTTAAATCTAAATCCAACCAAGATAAAAAAGTAGCCATTTACTATTTTAAAGGTCCCGGGCTAAATGCTATGGTGGCCGCCAATATGGAAGTTGTTCCTTCCATCTACAACACCTTGGTTCGCTTAAAAAAAGAAGGTTACAAAGTGGATAATATACCTGCTTCTGCTGATGAACTTTGGGAGATGATTAAACTGCAAGGTGCTGTTTTAGGCCCATATGCAAAAGGTGCTTTTGATGAGTATTTAGAGAATGGCAATCCGGCATTGGTAGAAAAATCAGTATATGAAAATTGGGTGGCAAAAGATTTAGAGAAAGAGAGTTATGAGGCAGTAAAGAAAAAATTTGGTGATGCACCGGGTGAATATTTGAGTACTGTTAAAGAAGGGAAAGATTATTTGGCTGTAGCCAGACTACAATTCGGAAATG
>PBYL01000444.1 GCA_002729595.1 Thalassovita sp.
ATATATATTGATCGATTCATTTTTAGTTTTTTTCAGATTGAAAGTCTTTTGTTAGGTATTTTCTTTTATACATCAATTAGAAATTTCTTACCTTCTGGTTTTTCTATTTCGCTTGTTGTTTATAAAAGCATATTCCAGTTTGAAACTTAAAGAAGCGATTCGAGCGGCAATAAACTCATTGTCTTCTAGAATAGAATTGTTCTTAAACTGGTTGTTGTAGGTTAAAGAGGTTTTAACCTTGCCTAACCGATAGCCCAAACCCATACCATAGAAACCTCCATTGGTTAGAAAGAATGAATAACCTCCATTTAGTCGGATAAAAGGACACTTTTCTTTTTTAGTAAAATTGAAATCGTATCGCACACTAATTGGCATAGCCAAAGAAATAATTCTCTGGTAGTAAACTATATCAGCTGCGATGGCGACAATGTTTCTTTCATTTAGACAAAAATTGAACTGACCAGAAACCTCTGGTGATGGATACAAAGATTCTCCCCACATGCGGTTAAACTCACCTTCTGCGATAAACCCTGGATCTAACAGAAAAGTGCTTTGATTAACTCCTACACCAAAAGACAAGTATTTTTTTGATTGAGCATTTGCGATTAAACTAGAGCAGATAAGTAGTAAAATGAAGATTTTTAATTTCATGTTATTTAGTTTTGAATTCCTAATTAATAGGGACAAAATGTTAAAGGTAAATCCTTTGATAATCCTAACGATACAGTTGATTCTAAATGATAATAATTGTAAATGTTTTTAGCTAAATAGCTCAAAAGAGGGCGAAAATAGAGGTAATTTAATAGGATTATCACCAAAAGTATCTTTGTGATTTATGTATAATCAAAAAAGGGTAATAATAAAATATTTGTATTGAAAATTAAGTAATTTAAGAATAAATGCACAAAATATATTATAAGTGAAATACAAAATACATTCAGGTATTTCTTTTCCAATCTATTAAAAATCTGATTCGTACCTACAAAAAGCTGGTTCGTGTAAAAAAGTTTAATGTCTTATTTTGAAGCATAACTTTGAAACGGTTATTACAATTACCAAAAATAAGTGATTAAATATTTGGTGATTTGCATTTATAGCCTAAATTTAGCGATAAAAATTAGAGTTTAGCTCTATTTTAAATCGCAATTATTTAATAACTACAAACTCAACCAGCATGTCAATTAACGATCAAATGGATCGATATTTAAAAATCGATCAACTCATCAGATTAAAATCAACTGGTTCTAGAAGAGAACTTAGTAACAAACTTGGCCTTTCAATACGCTCAACACAAGAGTATATTAACGAAATGAAGCTCAATGGAGCTCCCATTAAATTTTGCAAAATTTCTAACAGCTATATCTATACAGCAAATGGCAAGTTTGAGTCTAAATTTGGCTTTACAGATGTCTAGACGGCTCAAAAAGAGATTTCGATTAATCATAAATTATTTTTTATCTATGAAATTATTATACACTATTTCTATCCTAATAGTAATGCTACAAGCTTGTGCAGTTACAAATGAAACGGTAAAAGAAATACAAGAGAATAAAGCTTTTGAAAGCTTTGAACAACTGCCATTGGAGCAAAAAACTGTTACTCCATTTCTGCCAAAAGAGCTAAGTGAAAAGTTAATTTTAGGCAGTTGGGCAAAGTTGATTACTTATGACTCTACCATAGTTATATTGAGCAACAAGTTCGATAGCTTCATAAGCTTAATTGATCTTAAAAAAGGAAATATTATTGATACAGGTATGGAGGGAAGAGGTCCGGGTGAACTAGCAACTCCTATGTCTGTAATAAAAAGTCCTGTAGATGGTTATTTTGATGTGTTTGATACGAACCTGAAAGCCATTTTTAGATACAATCTAGATTCTAGTTTGCACTATACAAGTACATACCTGCCTCAGAAAATAAATTTAGTCAGACCCGATGAAAAGTTTTTTGATTACTTTGGATTAGAATATGGATTTTTAGGAGAGAATAAGATTGTAGGTTATGGGAATTTCTATAATCAAAATAGATGGAGTATTTACAATACTGATAATAAGACCTTTAAATATACGCATGAATATACATTTGACCCTGAAGATAAAGCTGAAACAATGTTTAAAACATTGGCTTATCAAGGAAGTATGGTTACACAAAATAACAAACTAGTTTGGATGTGCTCATATTCACCAATTATAGAATTCTATGAGTTTAGTAGTGATTCGTTAAGGCTTAAAAATCGTGTTCAAAAAGGTACAGTTAAATATATTGCAGATAACTCAGGGGGAGGAATAGGCTCTGCTCTAAAACCTGAAAATCAAATGGGCTTTATTACTTTGGATGTAGATAACAAGCATATATATACTTTATACTCTGGTGAACTTATAAAAAATACAAAGGGAGATGGCAAAGGTGATAAAATCTATGTGTTCGATTGGGAAGGTAATTTTATAAAAGGATATAAAACTGACCAAGAGCTAATAGGTCTTACCAAAGTACCAGAGCAAGACCTATTATATGTAGTTTCAGCCAGTACGGGAGAGTTGCTAAAAATGGAATTATAGCATTACTCCCATATTCGATTTACAAATCGAATTCTACAACTGCATAACCTTCATTTTCTGGAGCATAACCGTAAATTTTGTTGTTGAGAGAGTCTATGGTAAAATTAGAAATAAAAGTGTTTTTGATAATGTATTGCTTTAAAGGTGTACCGTTCCAGTCTAAAACACTTATTAATCCTTTAGCATCATGTTGTTCTTTTGATGGATGGTTATAATATGAAATGTATATATAGTTTGACGTAGCAAGTGCATATGCAGCATAATCAGGCGCTTCATCATTAAAGTTTTTAACCTTAAATTTATAATTTAAAGAGGGTAGAATAATGGACTTATAGCAGGTACCATCTAATTTAAAAAAATCTAATCTATTAAATGCGGTATTGGTACAACCGATTAGTGATTTAGTTTTTTTATTATACATCCAAAATCTACTAAACAAATTATATCTTTCAGAATTACTGAGTTCTTTGTATTTCTCATCATTGGGGTAGTTTGGCCAAAAATCTAGTTTAGATGAAAGAAGGTTGTATTTGAAAAGACTGCCTTCTTTCATCATGGTACTTCCGATTATTACGCTATCAATTTTGATAACATGCGACTGAATAGTGAGCTGATCAGAAAGGGGGACTTTTTTTTCGATAAAGTCTTTACCAGAGATAAGTTTCTCTAAGTTAATGGTGTAGAAATATTTTTTATGTTCATCCCACAAATAAAAAAAAGTACCATTTTTATCTTTATAATATTGTTGGGTGAGTCTTGAAAACTCAAATTCGTTAGGCCCTCGTCCAAAAGTACCAGCTTCTACTACTAAGTTTTTTTGTACAGTATTGTAAACTTGAAAAGCATTTTTACTTTTTTTGTTGTTCAATATTATTAAAAAGGAGTCTATGCATAAGATACTCATAAACTCATAATTATCTATCCATTCTACTTCTTTAGCGAGTACAGTAGTTTCTTCTTTAAAAGTGTATACATATTCAATTTTGGTTGTTTGTTCTTTATTTTGGCAACCGATGCTGCAAAGCAATAGGCTGTAAATTAAAAATTTAACTGCTGGTTTCATCTTACTACAAATCAAATTCAAAAATAGTACGGTTATCATTATCAGGAGCATATCCATAAACTTTGTTGTTGATGGAGTCAATGGCAAAACTTGCGAACAAAGTGTTTTTGATTAGGTACTGTTTTATTGGTTTACCATTCCAGTCAAATACGCATATGAGACCTTTGGCATCATGTTGTTCTTTTAAAGGATGATCTCTATAAGATACATATATAGTTTCTTCATTTCCACAAGTACCTGCAGCATATCTTGGGGCTTCATCATTAAATCTTTTAGCGTTAAAATGGTAGTCTACAGTAGGCAGCATAATAGACTTTAAACATTCTCCATCTAGATTAAAAAAACCGAGTTGATTAATCCCATTTTCGTAACTTCCTGCAAGTTGTTGAGTTTTTTCATTATATATCCAATATTTACCAAATAGATTATATCTTTCCGCCTCATTGAGCTTTTTGTATTTTTCATCATTGGGGTAATCAGGCCAAAAATCTATTTTTGATGAAATTAAATTGTATTTAAAAATACTACCTTCTTTCATCATGGTACTTCCGATTATTATGCTATCTATCTTGATAATCTGTGTTTGAAATGAAAGTTTATTAGAAAGTCTTTCTTTTTTTTCTATAAAATCATTTCCAGAGATGAGTTTTTGTAAGTTTATAGTATAAAAATATCTTTTGTTATCATCCCACAGATAAAAAAAAGTGCCTTTTTTATTTTTAAAAAATTGTCGTGTAATTCGAGGTCTTTCAAACTCGCTTGGGCCACGCCCGAAAGTGCCAGATTTTGTTATAAGTTTCTTTTGCTGGGTATTATAGATATCAAAAACAAAATCTCCCTTTTTATTTAATAAAATCAAAAAAGTGTCGATGCATAAAATACCTTTTGTTTGATAATTATCTATCCAATTTACGTCTTTAGCAATTACTGTAGTATCTTCTTTAAAGGTTTCTACATATTCAATTTTGGTTGTTTGTTCATTATTTTGGCAGCCTATGCAGTAAAGCAGCAGGCTGTAAATTAAAAATTTAACTGCTGGTTTCATCTTACTACAAATCAAATTCAAAAATAGTACGGTTATCGTTATCAGGTGCACAGCCATAAACTTTGTTGTTGATGGAGTCAATGGCAAAACTTGTAAGCAAAGTGTTTTTGATTAGGTACTGTTTTATTGGTTGGCCATTCCAGTCGAATACACATATGAGACCTTTGGCATTATGTTGTTCTTTTAAAGGATACTCTCTATATGATACATATATATTACCTAAAGCGCCAACTGCATTTGCAGCATATCTGGGGGCTTCGTCATTAAATCTTTTAGCGTTAAAATGGTAGTCTACAGTAGGCAACATTATAGATTTTAAACATTCTCCATCTAGATTAAAAAAACCGAGTTGATTTATGCCATTACTATAACTCCCGACTAGTTGCTTAGTTTGCTCATTATAGACCCAATGCTTAGCAAACAAACTATATTTTTCAGGTTCAATCAGTTTATTGTATTTTTCATCATTGGGGTAGTCAGGCCAAAAATCTAGTTTAGATGATTTAAGATTGTATTTGAAAAGACTGCCTTCTTTCATCATGGTACTTCCAATAATTACACTATCAATTTTGATAACATGCGATTGTATAGTGAGATAATCAGAAAGGGGTACTTTATTTTCTATAAATTCTTTACCAGAGATAAGTTTTTCTAAGTTAATTGTATAGAAAAATTTTCGCTTGCTATCCCATAAATAAAAAAAAGTCCCATTTTTATTTTTATAATATTGTCGAGTAAGTTGTGGCATAGCAAACTCACTTGGTCCACGCCCGAAAGTGGCAGATTTTGTTATAAGTTTCTTTTGCTGGGTATTATAGATATCAAAAACAAAATCGCCCTTTCGATTTAATAAGATCAAAAAAGTGTCGATGCAAAGAATCCCTTTAGCTTGATAATTATCTATCCATTCTACTTCTTTAGCAATTACTGTAGTATCTTCTTTAAAGGTATCTACATATTCAATTTTGGTTGTTTGTTCTTTATTTTGGCAGCCTATGCAGTAAAGTAAAAGGCAATAGACTAAGATATTACTATTTAGTTTTAGAGTCATGTAATTAATTATGAAGTTAAAAAAATAGGCCATTGTTAATGTAGGTAGCCCATTATTAAGTTTTTTAATTTGTTAGTGTTTTCTTTATTGTTGTTTGAGTTTCACTATACGCAATTAGTTTCAATACAGTTAGCAAGTCATTTAAATTAGATACTCAAAACATACTTTATTCTCCAAAAGTAAAATAGACCAATGCCGGATTGCTGTACTCATTAGTACCCTCAGCAAGTGTGAGTAGTTCAGGAAAGTATTTTGTAAGTGTGCTTTTCAGGCTTGAATCTATAGGATACTTTTGATAGAATTGATGCATATGGATAGGATTGATAAATTCGTTATTTTGATTCACATTTAATCCAAATATTGGTTTGAAAAATGCAGCCATATATGGTTCTTGTAAGAGTGCGGGTTTATAGAGTTTCTTCGAAATTTTATCGTAAAAAAAAGTGTATACCTTTCCATCTTCTAGTGCTAAAGTAAAAATAAAAGCATTTTTGGTTTCTTGGAATGGATAAAATGGATAAATGATTTCTGCTTTTTCAGTTATTTTTTTGCTAAAAGATTTTAACTCATTTCGCTTTTCATAAGGCCAAATATGAGCATTCCCAGTAACTTCATACTTAGGGTAAATTGTACCATTACTCCTAATTTCATGAAAAACTGGTGAAGATGTTTCGTTGTATAATATACCATTTGAACTCGCCTTTATTCCTCCTTTATAAGAAAGTCCGGATGTACTATGTTTCTCTTTTGGAGATGGGAATAATTCTTCTTTTACATCGTAATCTGCATTATATACTATTACATTATTAGTGCTATTCGCATCAAAGTAGACAGCATATTCATTGTTTTTTAATTTACAAATCTGATTTGGGCTTTGGTTGTTAGTATTTACAAATTGCTTGTTTTTATCAAACAGCATAATTCCTTTTTTGTCGAGAACAACATAACTTCCATCTTCTAAAATGGTGAAGTCGAAAATAAACTCAAATTCATCCGGACCTTTGCCTTTACTTCCAACTTTAGATACATAATTACCATCATAATCAAATATGTATAAGTTGGATTCAACATCATCACTGATGTAGATTTTATTATCTCGATCAATAATTTTTCTGCCAGCACTAGCGCTTATTCTTGTTTTATCTTCACCTTTAAGCTTAACTACTTTAGTAATTTTAAATTTACTTAAGAAAGGTTCTGTTTCTGTAATGGCTTTTGATATGTCTATTTGGATAGTATTTTTGTTTGGTGCATAAGGGTCTTTATTTGTTGGGCTAAATTGATTAAGAAATAATAAGGCTGATATAAAGAAAGATATAATATTCATTAGTATATAGTTTATTGTGTTGTAAAATCATTCTCCAAAAGTAAAATAGACCAATGCCGGATTGCTGTATTCATCAGTACCCTCAGCTAGTGTGAGTAGTTCTGGAAAGTACTTAGTTAGCGCAGATTTAGTCTCAGTATTCTTATTATAATTTCTATAAAACCAGTTCATATAAACAGGAATAATAAATTCATGCTTTTGATTCATTCCTAAGCCAAAAATAGGTTTAAAAAATGCAGCCATATATGCTTCTTGCATAAGTGCTGGTTTATAGAGTTTCTTAGAAATCTTATCGTAATAAAAGGTGTGCAACTGTTGATCTTCTAGAGTTAAAGTAAAGATAAAAGCATTACTGTTTTCTTGAAATTGATAATAAGGATAAATGATTTTTGCTTCTTCAGACTTCATTTTAGCAAAAGACTTTATCTGATTCCTTTTTTCGTATGGCCAGATATGAGCGTTTCCAGTAATTTCATACTTAGGATAAACTGTACCGTCGTTCAATACTTCATGATATACTGGTGAAGATAGTTCATTATAAAGCATGCCGAAAGGTGTGGCTTTTATGCCTCCGATATCAAAAAATCCGGTAGTCACATCTTCTGTTTCTTCTGGGAATGGAGAATACTTTTCTTTTACATTGTAATCTGTATCGTATACCATTATATGATTGGTACTTTTGGAATATTTAGTAGCACCAAAGTAAACAGCATACTCATTTCCTTTCATATAACAGATTTGAATAGGGTTTTGGAAAAGATAACTTACATATTTTTTGTCTTTATTAAACTGTATTAGCCCATTTCTATCAATTACAACATAGCTTCCATCATCTAAAATTGTAAAGTCGAAAATACGATTAAACTCACCGGGTCCTCTGCCTTTTGCACCAACTTTAGAAAGGTAATTACCTTCATAATCAAATATGCTTAAGTTCGATTCAATATAGTCACAGATGTAAATTTTATTATCTCGATCAATTATTTTTCTACTAGCGCTTATATAAGTGTCGGTATCTCCTTTTAGTTTAACTACCTTGGTAATTTTCAATTTGCTTAAGAAAGCGTCTGTATCGGTAATCGCTTTTGAAATATCTAATTTTATGGTGTTTTCATTAGGGGCAAAGGTCTCTTTATCATTTGAACTAAATTGATTCAAAAGAAACAATGATGCGAGGAAGAATGAAATGAGTTTCATCTGTTATTTATTTTTTGTGCAAAAAAATCATTCTCCAAAAGTAAAATAGACTAATGCCGGATTGCTGTACTCATCAGTACCCTCAGCGAGTGTGAGTAGTTCTGGGAAGTATTTTGCCATATCTGTTTTTAGTGTTTCATCTTTATTCAATTTGCGATATAACTTATTCATGTAAACAGGAATAATAAATTCGTTTTTCTCAGATAATGCTAATCCATCAAAAGCTAAGAATAAAGGAAACATATGAGATTGATTCAATAAACTAGGCAAATAGACCTTCTCTTCTTGTTTGTCGAAGAACACAGTTCGAAACTTATTTTTGTGTTTCATAGAGAGTACTAATGCTGTAGTACTTTCTTGAAAAGAAGAATTTAAGTGAATAATGTTATTATTATACTCCATAATCTTTTTGCTAAATGCGATCAAGTCATATCTATTTTTGTAAGGCCAGATATTGTCTGATCCTGAAAGCATGTATTTAGCGGAAATAACTCTGTCTTTTGTAAGTTCATGGAGTACTGGAGAAGAGGTTTCATTAAATAGTATTCCATAAGGAGAGCTTTTAACACCACCAACATCTAAAAAGTGTTTAAGATTATCTTTCGGAAAGGGGAAAAAATCATCTACAAAATCAAAATTTGAATTATAAGCGATTAAGTTCTTTGAAAACTTCGGGTCAGTTGGATACTCTAAATATGCGGTAAATTCGTTGCCTTTAATTTTGCTGATTTGGCTAGGATGCAGATTATTTTTAGACTTTATGTATTGTCTATTTTTATCGAACATAGATAAGCCATTCATGTGAGCGACAATTATTTTATCATCGTCTAATATGGTAAAATCAAAAATACGTTCAAATTCGCCAGGGCCTCTGCCTTTTGCACCTACCCGGCCAACATAATTTCCCTGCTTATCGAATATAGTTAGCTCGGTTTGCATAAAGTCGAGAATATAAATTAACTCTTTATGCTCTATAATTTTTCGAGAGTTGGTGATAAAGGTTTTATCTTCTCCTTTTAGCTTAACTACCTTGGTAATTTTCAATTTGCTTAAGAAAGATTCAGTATCCTTAATAGCTTTTGAGATATCTATTTTTACGGTATTTTCATTAGGTGCGTAGGGGTTTTCAGCACTATTTTCTGTATAGATATTTGCAAAAAATAAGAAACAGGTGGTAATTAAAAAATATAGTACCTTCATAAATTGTAGTCGAAAAATTGTAACCTAACTCCAATTTAAAGAAGACAAACAATACCGGCAATCAATCTTTAACCTTTTTATGGTATTTGAAAAATAAATGGCAAAGTGCTATAAAACTGCACTCTGCAGATATATATTGCGGGGTTTAACTAAGATTTTAGTTTAAGTCGTATAAAGATAATTTGACATGAAATTCGTTATTAAAAACCTGCTTTTATTATTGCTACTACAGGCATGTACTGAAGATAAGCACCCTGAAAATTACCATATTATAAACTTTGATTTCGACAGTTTTTCTGAAGTAGAAAAGCTAAAAGGGCAAAAGCTTGATATTCCAGATTTTATAGATCCAAGAAGAATTTTAAACTTAAAAGATTATCTTGTGGTAAGTGACGATAAAGCTGATTTTCCGATCTTAATATTGGATAAAAAAACGAATACAGTAATTAACAAAATGGGAGTTAAAGGTCGTGGCCCTGGTGAGATAGGTTATATTTGGAACATAAAAGATAGTGGAGCAGATACAA
>PBYL01000445.1 GCA_002729595.1 Thalassovita sp.
AAAGAAGTAGTGCAATTGTTCATTTCAGATTTATATGCATCGGTTACACCAGATGTTAAGCGCTTAAGAGGATTCGAGAAAATCAGTTTAAATGCTGGCGAATCTAAAAAAGTGAGCTTTACAGTAAAAGCACAAGAGTTAGCATTTGTGGCGAAAGACCTACGTTGGACAGTAGAAGAAGGAGAGTATGCAATACAAGTGGGTAACTTAAAAGAGACTTTCAATATTACTAAAGATAAAGCCTACAATACAGTTGATAGGATATTCTAGCCATTAAAATTTCTATCAGGGTAAATAGAGAAATATATTGTATAGCTTTCTTAGCCGATTATCTTTTTAAGGTAATCGGCTTTTTTGTCACTTTACCTCGACATTCGGTCAGTTCACTTATAAAATGGGATACTTCACCTACATTTCGATTTATAATCCCGCTTTTCACCTTTAATATTGACATGTAACCTTTAACAGAGAAATGTTAAATAGTGTGTGTATGTTCTCGATTTCGAGAGCAATACTTTTGTGAGAATCGAGAAATTTGTTACTAATTATTTCGAACAAATTAAACCCATAGCTTCCTGAGCTATGGGTTTTGTGTTTCATACAAGGCCGATTTTATCAAAATTTAGGCACTCTTTTAAATATAAGTTAACCTTTAAATAGAGTTGCTTACTTTATCAATCACCTCTCGTAGAAATAAAATATCCATCCCCATACATTTTTTTATTAGCCCACAGCTTTTTCATTTTTTTAAACTTCTCACGATGACACGCTTTCTACGCACATTTTTTAGCATAGCTATTTCTAAATTAGTACTCATCTTAATTTCTATTTCATCTATTTCTACTCATACTTCTTATGCTCAAGTAAATTGGGATAAAGTGTATGGAGGAACTTCATATGATGAGGCAAACAAAATAATACCAGCACACGACGGAGGATATTTAATTGGCGGTACTTCTGAATCTGCTTCAGGTGCAGAAAAAACTGCTACAAATAAAAGTGGTAAAGATTTCTGGATTGTAAAAGTAGATTCTGTAGGTACCAAACTTTGGGATAAGTCTTTTAGTGGCATAAACGGCGATGATAATTTAACTTCTTTAATTGCGACGAGTGATGGTGGTTATTTATTAGGTGGTATATCAAACTCAGAAGTGGGCTTCGATAAAAGCGATAATCATGATGCAGGTCTAGATTACTGGGTTATAAAAGTAGATGTTCAAGGAAATAAAATCTGGGATAAAAATATTGGGGGAAATAGTGATGATAAGCTTCTCAGCATGGTAGAGACAACTGATGGTGGTTTTCTATTAGCAGGTCACTCAGATGTAAATTTAGATGGTTTGATGTACGACAAAACAGAAGCAGGCAGAGGATCGAAAGATTACTGGGTGGTGAAACTAGATGCTAACGGAAATAAACAATGAGATAAACTTTTTGGTGGTGAGTATGATGATAAACTTGCAGCAATAGTTAAAACCCAAGATGGTAATTATTTGCTTGGTGGTTCTTCTGGCTCTAACATAGGATTTGAAAAAAGTGCAGTTTCCAATAGTTTGCAAGACTATTGGATTGTAAAGATTGATATTAATGGAAATGTAATTTGGGATAAAACCATTGGAGGCAACAACTTCGATGAGCTTACAGCAATATTAGAAACAAATGATGGAGGCTTTGTAATTGGCGGCTCTAGTTATGCAGGAGTTGGTTTTGACAAAACTGATGGAAGTAGAGGAGTTGACGATTATTGGATAGTAAAGATAGATGCAACTGGAAACATTCAATGGGATAAGACTTTTGGAAGCACAGAGAAAGATGTATTGACAGATATAAAACAAAACTCGAATAATGAATTGTTTTTAATTGGAGCTTCTGAATCTCCAGCAGGTTATGAGAAATCTGCCAATAGTATCGGTGGCTATGATTATTGGATAGTAAAAACCGATGTCAATGGGAAGTTAATAGGAGAAGTAAACATAGGTGGTGCTCAAGTAGACTTTGCTCTATGTGGTATTTTAAATGCTAATGATGAATTGATGGTAGTAGGGGCTTCAGATTCTCCAATTACTTCGGGCATGAAAAGTAATGCTTCTTTAGGTGATAAAGATTTTTGGTTGGTTAACATGAAAGTTCCTTTATCAATCAACCATCAAATAGATATAAATGACTGGGTACTAGTTTGCAAATTCTGCGATATATGGGTGAATCCCTTAGACGAAGTATCTGATTTTGAATATCGCTTTTGGCCAGTAAAAAGAATAACAGATGAAGTAGTAAATAGGCTTGCTTTAAATGGCAGACATAAAGACGAAGCTTACTGGCTAAATAAAACAGACTTTATCATTAATTTTTATCCCGATTTAGAAGTTGGCGATTATCTGTTGCAAATGCGAGCTGTTTTCGCAGATGGTTCTAAAAGTGAATGGTCTCAAACAGTAGATTTTAAAGTAGAAGGTGATTATGTTTTTACCTATCCGAATCCGGTAAAAGATATAATGTATGTAGAATACGAAACTCGGGTTGAAGAAACTGTACAGATTCTGGTTAAAAGCTATACGGGGAGAATGGTTTATGAAAAAACATTTACCGCATCGCCAGGGAATAATAAATGGGGTTTAAGAATTCCTGAGACCTTAGAAGATTTATTGATATTCTATTTTTATAGTGAAAGAAATGAGCCCTACATCAAACAGATAATGAAAGAATAAAAAAAGCCGGGAATTCCCGGCTTTGTCATTATTTATACTGCGGTTTATAACTTCCCGGAACATGGCCAAAACTTAGAGCAATTCTATTCCAAGAGTTTATTTGACAAATGGCTAAAACAGTATTGGCAATCTCCTCTTTATTGAAAAATTTTGCAATACGATTATAGGCTTCTTCCACTTGTAGCGGGCTAGATTCACTTATTTTGCTAAGCACATCTGTGAGATTTAAAACAGCTTTTTCTTCTGCTGTATAGCAAGGAGCTTCTTCCCAAGCGGGTAATAAATACAATCTCTCCAAAGTCTCACCGGCATGGAGCGCATCTTTGTGGTGCATATCTAAGCAATAACCACAACCATTAATTTGTGAAGCTCTGGTTTTAATCAATTCAATAATTGTATGAGATAAACCACAATTATTAATATAAGCTTCTGTATTTAACATGGCTTCGTACAAACCTTTGGGTGTTTCCGGATAACTGATTCTGTTAAGTGTCATATTTCATTTTGTTTAAGTTCACCCTACAGACAGTTCCCACAAAAAAAGCGTGACGAATCAGTGAAAAAAATTGAGATTATTTAATTTATCAGGATTAATAATCACGAAAATGTCTTCTACCATTCCTTTATTTATTTCGAAAACGATGCATCTAATTACCTTTTCATCTAAAATATAAAGCAGCGAAGGTTTATGGTTTACTATGGCGAATTGAGAGTAAGCATTTGGAACACTATATTTCCCATAAATGGCTTCTAGTAGTTTGATTACATCCTCCTTACCAAAAATAATTTTTCTGGCAGCTGATGTTTTCGATCCTCCATCAGAAACTAATTTCACTTCTGCTGATAGTAATTTTTTTACCGCTTCAATATCCGCATTATTAATGGCACTTGTAAGCTGATTAATTATCTCGGTTTCATCTGAATGAGATACAAAAGTTGGTTGATGAATTTGATCAACTACCATTTCAGCTTCCAGTTTTTCTTTTGCCCTTTTTAATAATTGGCGAGAAGAAGGAATTTTAATGTCCAGAATCTCGGCTATTTCTGGATGCGTAAAATCATAGGTTTCTTTCAATATAAAAACAGCTCTTTCTTTTGGACTCAAATGTTCGAGCAAAACCATTAAAGAATAATTGATAATTTTCTGGCTATCGGCATGTTGGTAAATATTTTCTTCTGTGGTAACAGGAGTTGGCAGCCAAGGCCCTAAATAGGTTTCCTTCTGTTTTCTGAGTAATTTTTTTTGATTGATAGCTCGATTAATCACCGAGCGAATCAGGTAGTTTTTAGGATTATCTACATGCGCTTGATTACCAAGCATAAAGCGATTAAGTACTTCTTGTACCAAATCTTCAGCTTCCATAAAATCCCCAAGAATATTGTAGGCATAGGGGAATAGTTGCGGTTGGTATTGTTCAAAGATGGAAGTCATACTATTTACTTCAGGAAATGCTGTTTTCATACGCTCTTTATTAAAGGTCAGTAAGTCTTGACAGATTTGAAAGAAAAAGCGTGACAAGATTTTGCCTTAATTAAGAAAAAATTTCGATTTAATTTCCCCAAACTAGGTGAGACCATGACAGCAATGGCATTTGCTAAAAGTATATTTGATTAATTGCAGGCAATGTGCTCTTGAAATATGGAGTCTTTTGCAGACTAAATATTGATTAACGAAGATATCTACGTCAACTGAACATCAGTAAATATGAAAATTTATTTATCATACCCTTATTACCTTTTGTGTTTTTTGATGTTTGCAGCATGCAACAGACAAAGAGAAGCAGTAGTAAAACCACCCAACATCATCTACATCTATACCGATCAGCAACATGCAAATATGATGAGCTGTGCAGGCAATAAGTGGGTAAAAACACCAGCGATGGATTATATTGCCAACAATGGAATCCGGTTTACAAGAGCTTATACGACCAATCCGGTTTGCTCACCTGCCAGAATCAGCATGATTACAGGTCGATTCCCTTCATATTTCGATGATGAAAAAGGTAATGCAGTAAGAGAAAACTGGGGAGCTAACCGAGTGAGTCAAATATCAGAGGAGGTTTGGAATAGCACCATTGCCAATTATGCGAAACAAGCAGGTTACGAGATTATTTTTGGTGGTAAAGAACATCTGCCCAAACCACTGCGACCAGATACTTTGGGTTTTACAGATATTAGTGATAACGAAAGGAATATATTAGCGCAAGAAGCAGCCTCTTTCATAAAAGGCAATCATGAAAAACCCTATTTTATGATTGTATCACTCATTAATCCGCACGACATCTGTTACATGGCCATTCGCGATTTTGCCGAGACTGCTTTCGATTCTATGTTGGTGAATAAAGGTGTAGCAGAAATTGCTGAGTTGGATAAGGCGATGCAAATTCCCGAAGGTGTTTCGAAAGAAGAATTTTATGCAAAATATTGCCCGCCATTGCCGCCTAATTACGAAGTACAAACAGGTGAGCCACAGGCATTAAAAAAGCTATTAACCAATCGGAATTTCAGAAATAATGCGAGAATGAATTATTCTGATGAAGATTGGCGCATGCACAGATGGGCTTATAGCAGGTTAGCTGAAGTAGTAGACAATGAGATTCAGGTAATTTTGGATGCATTAAAAGAGCAAGGCGCAGAAGAAAATACTTTAGTGATGTTGTCTAGTGATCATGGAGAGATGGATGCTGCTCATAGAATGGAGCACAAAAGCACCATGTATGAAGAAGCTACCAATGTTCCGTTTTTGGCGATGTGGAAAGGCCAAATTCCATCTGGACAGGTTGACTCAGTGCATTTGGTATCTAACGGGCTTGATTTACTGCCGACTTTGTGTGATTATATGGGTGTACAAGGTAAGGCTGATCCGAGAGGTAAGAGCTTGCGACCTTTGATGGAAGGTCGTAATTCTGATTGGCGCAAGTATTTAGGTGTTGAAAGTGAAGTTGGTAAAATGGTAATTAGCGAAGATGGCTACAAATATTTGCGATACGATTTTACAGGAATTGAAGAGCAATTACTCGATTTAAATGAAGATCCTTTTGAAACAACTCATTTTACAGATTCGACAGGCTATACAGAAAAGTTGGCGGATTTAAAAAATGTGTATCAGACGGAATGGTTTCCTGATGAGAGCAATTGATTTTCTATCAATTTCAAGGTAAAAAATCAACCTTCAGCAGATTAAGGTCTGATTTGAGCACATGTTAGCTTGATACTGAAAAGTGCTGTTTCTAATTTGAATAAGATGCCTGATTGAAACGAAGTAAATATGTTTTGTGAATAATTGAATCGGGCAAAAGGCTTTAGGAGTCTGAATAATATTAATGTCACAATTAAAATGAAAACTGAAACTATGATCAACAAAATTACAAAAGCAACCTGCTTATTTTCCCTGCTGCTATTCTTTGTTTTAGAAATAAAAGCAGAGGTTACACTACCTGCCATTTTTGGAGACAATATGGTTTTGCAACAACAAACAGACGCAGCAATTTGGGGCAAAGCATCACCAAGCAAAAAGGTAAGTGTTACTACATCATGGAACAAAAAAACCTATTCAGCTACGGCAGATAAAGATGGAAAGTGGAAAGTAAAAGTAGCTACGCCTGTAGCCGGAGGGCCATATCAAATCACCATTTCCGACGGAAAAACACTCAAATTAAATAATGTATTAATCGGTGAAGTGTGGATTTGCTCAGGTCAATCTAACATGCAAATGACCATGCTTGGTTATAAAAACCAGCCAATTATTGGAGCAAATAGAGCAATTGCCACTTCAAAAAATAACAACATCAGACTGTTTACTGTAGAGCGTGAAAGAAGCTTAGAACCAGTAGATGATTTTAAAGGAGATTGGAAGTTATGCGAACCTGAAAATGTAGGAGACTTTAGTGCAGCAGCTTACTTTTTTGGTAAAATGATCAACCAATCGCTCGATGTACCTGTTGGCTTAATTTGTACAAGTTGGGGAGGAACCAGAATTGAACCTTGGATGAGTGAAGAGAAGCTTAAGCAATACGATTGGGTAAAATTACCTGAAAAAGACAAGAAGGAATCGCAGCATCAAGATCCTACATCATTATTTAATAAGATGATAAACCCAATGGTGGGTTATGCACTTCGTGGAGGTTTGTGGTATCAGGGTGAGGCCAATAGAAATGAGCCAAAGGAATATGAAAAACTCATGGCCGGGTTAGTAGAAAACTGGCGTGAGGTATGGGGAATTGGAGATTTCCCATTCTATTATGCGCAAATAGCTCCTTACTTCTATGGAAAAGATGCGCTTAACTCTGCATATATCCGCGAAGCACAACTAAAAGCATCTACTGCAATTCCGAATATGGGTATGGTGAGTTTGATGGATGCTGGTGAAAAGCATTGCATACACCCAGCAAATAAGCAAGTGGTTGGTGAAAGGATGGCTTATTTGGCGCTGACTCAAACATATGGGCAAGAAGGATTCGAATGTTCAGGTCCAACATTAAAAGAAATGAAAGTTGATGGCAGCATTGCCAAGTTGACTTTCGATCATGCCGAACATGGTTTAACTACTTATGGTAAAGAGTTAGAAAACTTCGAGATAGCAGGAGAGAACCAAAGATTTTTTCCGGCAACTGCATTTATCACTGGCGAAGGTATTTCGGTTTATTCTCCATCAGTGCCTAATCCTGTTGCGGTAAGGTATGCTTTCCAAGATTTTGTGGTGGGTGAGTTGTTTAACACAGAAGGTTTGCCAGCTTCTTCATTCAGAACAGATGACTGGGAAATGAAGTAACAGAATTTCTTTTTTCATAATAATGCTAATAATGGTAGGTAAAAATCAGAGATAGCACACTGTAAAATAAAATATCTACCATTAAAATTACTCTATAAATGAAATGCCTTTTTTTAACTACAACTTGCTTTTTAATTCTTCAAGGGCTATTTGCTCAAGATAATACTGGTCTTTCTGATGCGATGAAGTATTACCAGATGGTAAAAGTCTCGGAAAATACTTACAGAGCAGAGATTCAATCGGATGTGGATTCTACTTGGGATAAGTGGAATAACAGGGGTTATAATTTTGGTTTCGATAAACATACCACTCCGATGTATACTACCATTAATGGAATTATTAGCACTCCTTATATGGTACAAGTTAGAGGGAATGAAAATGAGAAAAACCGCAAGCGCTGGGGTTTTCATGTGTTTGAAGGTTATGCCCAAGATGACAAGTCGCGTATTACCATGCTTGTAAATAAACATACAGAATTGGAGAAACCAGTTGCCGAAATGTATTATTATGGAACGGTGTACAATCATTCAGCACCTGCCTATAACTGGTTTAAAATTGGTTCTGATGTGAGACATCACTCTTTTATGTTTGGCAGAGACCAAGCAGTGTTTTACGGTTCGCTTAAACTAAGCAATGCACTTACCCTTGGGCAAATTGGCGCAGACAACATCAGGAAAGATCAACCTGAAGGAGATGATGAAACCAACGCTGTAGAAAGTGCAAAGCATGTAAATTATGTATCGTTGAGAGATGGTGAAGATGGAACGATGTTTTACGATAAAGACAATGATATTGTAGTAATTAAAGTGGATGGGCAATGGATGAAATTGCGGGTAGAGCCATTGCCAAAAGGGGTGAAATACGATTTTTAAATCGCAACAACTATCGATAAAATAAAAAGGCTGGTGTAATACCAGCCTTTTTCATGAAGCGTAAATTGAAGTTTGCAAGTTAGTCAATAATGTCAATCGTTTGTTTCGGCACGTTCCATCCTTCTACTGTCACTTTTGCGTTTTTGCCAGCGAGTTCTGGATCGAATTCCAATATCACTGTTTTCTCTTCTCCCGCAATTACAGAAACATAGTTATCATCGTAGAAAACAGGTAATATTCTTTTTCCGGTAGTACTATCGATTAATGCAACTCTGTTAAAGAAAGCTACCGAATTAGCTTCAGCATTTTTAAGAGTTACAGCGATTTTACCTTTTTCGGTTTGTTTTGCAGTAGCAGAAAGTTTTGCTTCTGCCATATTGTTTAGTCCAGTGTATTCACCATTTGCATTTGGTACCCAATAGAAGTTTTCAGATAATACTTCTTGGTCGGTATTAAGCAATTGGAAGTTTAAGAAAACACCTTCTTCTTTCGCTATTTTATCAAGAAATGGTTTTACAGAAAGGATTTTCTTGCTTGATGTTGGCTCCATTCCGACAAATACTTGAGTAAGCATTTCTTTGTTACCTTTCATATCTATGCTTTCGACTTTAAGCATAATGCTACGAAGTGCTTCGAATGAATTGTTTACAGTATAAACCATTCCACTAGTTGGATTATACATGATGTGTAAAGGCTCACTACCTTTTCTTAAACCATATAAACAAGCGTTCGGGTCAAGATAGTAATCGTACATCTGACCACGCATCGCAGTCCAAGGGTTTTGGGTTTTCCAGATAATGCTACCAGTGTACCAATCCCACATGTGAGCACTAAATCCTTCCATTAAAGCACGGTACTGATCGTAGTTGATCAACTGCGCTTTTACACCAAAATCTTTGGCATCTTTAGCATCACCATAAGGTCTTACATGTGCACCATAACCAATGTATTTGTGGTAAGCCCAAACATCGTCTACAGTTTCGTCATTGTAAGTTGGAGGTGTTAAGTTTTCTTCTGGAATAAATCTTCTTAAAGACTCAATATCACCAACACCAACTGAACCAACTTCTGAGTTGAATGGGAATGTTTGGTGATCCCAGAAAATACTGATCGGCTGAATTCCGTAAGGTCCGTCACCATTACCACCAAGTGTATTTAGAGACATACTGTCTGAGTTAGAGTACTCAATAAACCAACGAGTTCCATCTAGTTCTGGTAAGATTTCATCTCTTAGGGGAATAAGAATATCTTCTGGAGGAGTGATCTCATTACCACCACAATACATAGCTAATGAAGCATGGTTTCTGATCATCTTAACCATATCTTTAGCAGAAGTTAAGAAAAGATTATGGTCATCAGGATATTGTCTTCTTGTCCACTGGTCTTCTGCTTTCATTGGGTCAAACCATCTACCATTACAGTCACCAGACATCCAAAAGTCTTGTATTACAAGCATACCATATTTATCGCAAGCTTGGTAAAACTCTGGTCTTTCTGTTAACGCACCACCCCAAATTCTAATCAGGTTAAGGTTCATATCGCGGTGGTAGCGAATTTCAGCATCGTATCTCTCATCAGTAAAACGCAACATTGCATCAGAAATAATCCAGTTGCCACCTTTAATAAATATTTTTTGTCCGTTTACATTGATTTGAGCACTTTGAGTTTTAGTGTTCCATTCTTTCTGGATTTCTCTTACACCAAAAGTTACTTTTTCTGTATCAGAAGTCTTTTTGTCTTGTACAAATGAGATTTCTATATCATATAGATTTTGCTCACCATACATGTTTGGCCACCAAAGTTTCGGATTTTGCATGTCATAATCTGCAAGCTTTACTAGCTTAGTGCTATTAGCAGCTACAGTTACATCTTGGCTAACTTCTTTACCTTCTAAAGTATATTTTAATACACCAGTAACAGAAGATGAAGTTGGGTTTTCTACCTCAGTAGTAATTTTAATTTTAGCAGGAGCTTGATCTTTCGCTTTCGGATCTCTCTTACCCGGTACAAGTGTAACAATGTGTGGATTTTTTACATTTACAGCTCCGGTTTTTTCAACAATTACTTTGTCCCAGATACCAGTGTTTCTGTCTCTTGTTGGTTGTATCCAGTCCCAACCAGCTACATACTGGTGAGAAACACCTTTTGCGATACGACCATCACCACCTTGTCCGCCATTTGGATTACCAACTGGATCTGGAGGATAAACAATTACAGCCAATCTGTTTTTGCCTTTAGAGTCAAGCAGGTCTGTAATGTTGTAAGTTTGGCGAAGAAACATACCGTAGTGCGTTTCTTTGTTAACTTTTTTACCGTTTAAGAAAATTTCGGTGCTGTAGTTTACACCTCTAAGGTGCAACCAAACTTGCTCGTTTTTACCTGCTTTTTCTTCAAAGTCTTTTACAAACCAGTAAGTATAATGGTCTCTACCAGTTTCGTAAATGTCTTTAATTTTCTCATTGTTCATTCCGTAGAAAGGATCAGGCACTTTCTCGTTGTTGAGTAAAGTTGTGAGCACGGTTCCCGGAACGGTAGCAGGCATCCAGCCAGAAACACTGTAATCTTTCGACGAAATGGTTTCTCCGTTATCAGAAAATTCTGTGATTGATTTACACACCCAGTCTCCTGTGAGTTCGTACTGGTCTTGTGCTTGTAGTTTAATTAAACCTGAAAAAATGAATATCAGGGTTAATGCAATTAATTGTCTTTTGTTGGGGGTATCCAATTTCATGGTTTTGCACTTACTATGGACTAATAATAATAGGTTGTGTGAGCTTGTGTGTGCGCACACGTTCAAATATAGCTATTCTTTCTTGAATTTTTTTAATTCGTGAACGCTATGTTAAAATTCTTCTGAATTTAAGATGTAATCATCAGAAAATCAACAACTTATATTTAGTAGCTAAAATTCAGTAGATTGATTTAGGCTTATAGAGTAGAAGAATTGTGACAAATTAATGGAATTGAACATAAATTATATGGATAATGCCCCAATTAGGATAAACCTAGATTTTTAATTAATTCCATAAAATCTGTTCGATAAGTCTGCCCGATTGGGATGGATTTTCCTTTTAGAATAATTCTGTTACCATCTATGGTTTCTAGTTTATATAGGGCAATCGCAAAAGATTTGTGCACTCTCACAAATTTATTGTCAGGCAATTGGGCAAGCAGCTTTTGAAAAGTATTATGCACCATAATAGACTTGTCTGCAAATTGCACTTTTACATAATCTCCGATGGCTTCTAAGTAATTGATTTCATCAAGCAAAACACGGTGTATCTTTTTATCAGCTTTCCACAAGATAAATTCTTGCGGTTTACTATCGGCGCTTTTGCTACTAATTGCTTCTGAAGCTTTGTTTACTGCTTTATAGAATCTTTCGAAAGGGAAGGGCTTTAATAAATAATCGATGGCATCTACCTCAAAACCTTCTACAGCAAACTCCGGATATGCAGTAGTAAATATTACAAATGGAGGATTTACTAGTGATTTATAAAACTTAATACCCGAAAGTTTGGGCATATTGATATCTAAAAAGATCAACTGCACATCAAATTGATTAATAGCATCTGAGGCTTCGAAGGCATTTTTGCAGCTCTGTAATAAAGTTAAAGTAGGGCAGTCTGAAATAAACTTTTCTAGTACTTCTCTAGAAGCAGGCTCATCATCTACAATTATGCAATTAATTCTCATGTTGGATAGTAAGGCTAACTTTAAACAGGTTTTCAGTTTCGTTAATTTGCAAACTATGTTGATGTGGATAGATTAAACCCAAGCGCTTTTTAATATTGGCAATGCCAATTCCACCTTTAAATCCCACATCAAATTCGTCGTGTTCCCCTTTGTTGTTTTCTATTTTAAATTGTGTTTGTTTTTGATCAGATTGCAAATGGATTTTCACAAAAGTTTCAGCCAGATCACCTTTAATTCCATGTTTGAAACTGTTTTCTACCAAAGGTAAAAAAAGCATAGGAGCAATCTGGTTGTTTTGAAGGATATTGGTATCGAAGCACACTTTTGCCGAACTGTCTATCCTGTACTTTTGCAAACTCAGGTAATTTTCGATCAACTTCACTTCATCTTCCACACTGATTGTGCTTTTGTTAGATTCATAAATTACATAGCGTAAAATATCTGCCAATTTAATAATAGCATCTGGCGATTCGGTAGATTGCTTAAGCGCCAAAGAATGTAAAACATTTAGGCTGTTAAATAGAAAATGCGGATTAATCTGTGCTTTTAAAGCGTTTAACTGACTTTCTATATTCTCTTTCTCGATCTTGCTAAGCTTGTGATTTAACTCTTGCAGCATAAACCACGATTTAGAAATTTTTAGCAAACTGGTAATTAACAAGTATACAAATACGATAATGATTGTTTCCAGTGCTTCGAACTGAGCTACAAAATAGTAATCTGGAAAAATTAAATCGGCAAGCCAGTTAAATGTGAGTATGTTTAGAAAGCTAGTAAAAATAACATCAATTGCCAGTAGAATACAGTAAGCTGTGTATTTCCTTTTCTGAAAGAACAGCGGAATTAGAATCTCTAGATTGATGTATACCCCCACCAAAAGGCTGATATGAAAAAGCCCTGTGAACAAATAATCAATGGTGGTGATTTGATCTGTAATCGCAAAAACATAGTTAACCGTAAAAAAAGAAAACAACCAAAACAGAATATGCAAGGCTATTCTGTTTTGGTTTTTAGATGGCAGTTTTTGTATGTACATCTACATTTTACTTAAGGTATAATTCATGTATTCGCTATATGCTTTCTCATCGTTGGCATATTTAATAATAAACTTTTGAAGTTCTTGCGGTTTGGCTGTCAAAAGCGTTACATCCTTAGTTTTTTCATGTTTCATCCTGATTTTGTTGTTTTCGAACAGTTTTTCTAACCAATCCGAATCGAACCAAGATATTTTAAGTTCGTCGCCAATTTCCAGTTTTGCAAAAGTATGTACAGGAATGAGGTGTATGGTAAAGAAATCGTTGTTTACTTTTCCTTCTTCAGGGAAGAAATCTAGATAGGTATTTCCATCTAACTCAACAATGTGCAGCAGAAATTTTGCACTATCGGTTTCTTCTTTTTGGTGATACAAATTTAAAGTATAAGTATACTTGTTGGTATTATCTTGATTCTGAATAAAAGAAATGCTCCACCGAATGGTGTCTTCCGTATTCATTTTTTCAGAAGTTGTTTGCCATTCACCCAAAATGCGATCGTCTTTAATCAGCTCATTTTCGGTGTAAAGTGGGTAAAATGAAAGTACTGTGCAACTAGAAAAAATTGTCACAGGAATTAACACGAGTAGAATGGATCTAAGCTTCATCTTTGTATTTGTTTTTTTTGATAAATAAAGATGAGCTACCAGCAACAATCAACTTTTTTCGTTGTACACCATCAGTTTGAGGTTGAACAATGTAAGAGGTATTGATTTAGTAAGGGTATTGGCGAGACGCTAATACCAGAGTGGTGATATTGATAAGGTATAGAGAGGTTTTGATTTTATAAAGGTATTAGCGAGACGCTAATACCAGAATATTTTTTTTCTTAACTAGTCTTAGCGTCTC
>PBYL01000446.1 GCA_002729595.1 Thalassovita sp.
GTTTTTCTTTTTGTTTTTTGGTCTACTAATCTTTCCTTTTCCTATTGATGTATTCACTTCATTACCTGCAATTTCAACTTTTACTGACGCTATTATTGAAATTTATACTTGGCTGATAAACATAGTAGGCACCTATATTTTAGGGATCGATCATGAATTGAAAATGTCTGAAAATGGTAGTGGAGATACATTATTTGATTGGATGTTGTACTTTACAATTATTCTAGTATCCATAATAGGTACCATTGTTTGGTCTGTGTTAGATCGAAATAGAAAAAGCTATAATAACCTTAATAATTGGTTTATACTATATCTAAGCTATTATTTAGTGTTTGTTATGCTTTTGTATGGATTGATAAAAATATTCTATTTACAATTTGTCCCACCGAACCTTGAACGCTTATATCAAACATTGGGGCAAATTTCACCCATGCGTTTAATGTGGACCTTTATGGGTTTTTCTGCTCCTTATACTATTTTTTCAGGAATTTGCGAGACTTTGGCGGGTATCTTTTTAATGTTTAGAAGAACCAGAACACTTGGAGGGCTTTTAGTTTTTGGTGTGATGCTCAATGTATTTATGCTTAACATGAGCTACGATATTCCAGTAAAACTATTCTCATTTCAGTTACTATTGGCTGGATTGTTTATCATATTCCAAGATTATGAAAGAATCATTAATTTCTTTATTCTGAATAAAACGGCAGCTCCTTCAGCTCAAACTTCAGTTGTACATACAAAGCGAGGCAAGCTAATTTTAGTAGTAAGTCAATTGATTTTTGTTGGAGTTGTTGTGTTTATGCAAATTCAGGGAAATTTAGATAGAATGAAGCAATTTGGTATTTATAGAGAGAAATCTCCTTTATATGGTGTGTATGATGTGCAAAAGTTTGTGATTAATAATGATACACTTACTACCAATTATACAGACAGTATCGGTTGGAAAAGATTGTTGATTGATTATCCTAATTTTCTTTCGATTATAAAGATGAATGATAAGGTTAAGCGCTATAACACCGAGCTCGATACTTTAAAAAAGCAATATACTTTTAGCTCTAGGCAAGATACTGTAAACAAATACTTGGTAAATTATAATAAGGTAGATGATGGGCTCATTTTAGATGGAATAATAGAAGGAGATACCTTATATGTTGAATTACAAAGTTACGATCTTGAAAATTTCGGCTTGCTCAATCGTGGTTTTAATTGGATAAACGAAGTGCCATATAACAGATACAATAACTGAAAAAGGGAGACAAAATGCCTCCCTTTAGCGATTGGATTCAAGTTAATTATGGAACTGGATTTAGGTTAAAAAAATTCAATATTTAGCTGAGATTTCTATTGTCTAGTGCTTGTGGTGATGAAAAATATAAGCACTAATACAGCGACTGGTAGAATTACATTTTTTATCTGTTTAGGATACAGAGGTGGCACATCATTACTGTAATCCAGGTATTTTCTACCAAAAGTGTCTACCAGCTCTTCTTCTTCAAAAATGATTTCAATATAAACATAGATGGTAACTGCCACGGCGAGTATCAACCGATCGGCTGTCATCACTGGAGTCATCCAATGGATAATTATGGTACACAAATATATTGGGTGCCTCACTAGTTGATAAAATAGCGGAACTCTAAAAATGGCTCTTCCTTCAGTTTTGTTTTGGAACTTTAGCCAAGCTTGTTTTAAACCAAATAATTGGAAATGATCTATTTGAAACGAAGCTAAGATGAGCATTAACCAAGTAAAGAAATACAGCGATTTAAATATTGTTCCTAAAAATGTTTCTCTAAAGTCGAAAAGAGTGATTGTTAGAGGTTCCCAGTGAGCAATTAATACAACTAAAAAAACAGCCGAAAAAAGTATGTAAGTACTTTGTGAACTTCCTTTTGGCAGCATTCGCTTAAGTTGAGATTTAAAAGATTTTCTAGCCATTAAACTATGTTGCAGAGCAAATAGCACAATGAGCGATAGATTGATTAGCATGGAAAAACCCATACTAAAATTCATATCTTTTTCTGTAAAAGGAAGCAGATTTATATCTGCCAGAAAAAATGCATAACAAGAAATTGCCACAATGCAAGTCACATAACATACAATAGCATAAATGAGTAAGAGATAGTTTTTCATTTTTGTAGAATTCAAAGTTTCAGAAAGCGGTAATTGTGAGTGCTAAAGCTTAAAAAATGATGAATTCAAAATTGGAGGTATTCACTCTTAGAATCAAATAAAGCAGGTGTACACAGTGTAAACTATTTGATTTTTATGGGTATACAAAAGGTGAGCTTAATAGGGGAAAACACCACATAGGAACTTATAAGTCTTTTTCTTCCTGAAATTAAATTTTTTCTTTGATAAGCTTTGTCCAAAGCTTGTATCCTTTTGTATTGAGGTGAATTCCATCAAACCACAAATAATCATCAATCAAATTACCCTGCTCATTAAGAAAATAACTACTCGTTTCAACAAAATGGATAAAAGCGTAATTCTGAGCATAAGATTGTATCAATTGATTTGCTTTGTTTGCTTGTGGCCATATTTCCCATCTACTGCTAGTAGGAGTAATGGGTAAATAATAGATTTCAGTTTCGGGTAAAGCATGATGGATTTTATCAATTAACCTTGTAAAATCGATTAATACTTGTTCTGGTGTTTTATCATTCACTCTACCTGATATATCATTTGTACCAGCAAATAAAACAATCTTTTTTGGTTGATGTGGAAAGATAATTCTATCTGCAAAATGTATCACATCATTAAGTTTAGCTCCACCAAAACCTCTTTTTATTACTGGAATGGGCGCCATATCTTCTTTTAATGTATTCCAAAATCTAATGCTTGAGCTACCAACAAATAAAACTGCATCTTTAGCATAGTTGGCATTTTTATCCTCTTCTTCAAATTGTCTAATTACTTCTTCCCAAACTTGAGGATCGTCGCTTTCTAGCTTTTCAAATTCATTATTAATTGAATAAGCCATCCATCCGGAACCAATTAAAAGTATTCCAATTATGGATAATATAATTTTCTTCCACATGATTAATATCGATTTCGACTTTAAAATTAAGTGTGTGCTTTGTTCTAGAGGGTAGAAAAAAGACACGGGCTATCTTTAGCTATTAAATTTGCCTGTGTCTTTAAAAAAATTATTAGTTTAATTTGATTCCATAGGTACAATTGAAACCAATTGTGCCTATGGCAAACTCGGTCATATCCAGTGTCGCATTAAGAGTAGAGCCACCTAATTCTCCAGCAAACTTTCCTGTGCCTCCAATTACGTTAGATTCCGTTTTGGGTGTATCAATTACTGCTTGCAAGGTTGTATTATCAATGGGTGTCATATTGATGAAGTTGTGCATTACCAAAGTGCTGTTATCCTCATCAAAAGTGAAAATGGTATAGTTTTCACCCTGCATACTACCATCTTCAAAAGTCTCTGCAAACACATTAATATCAGTTACAATGCCTATATGCGCACCTGTTTCTTTATTGAATAAGTCCATGGTAAATGCATTGCCACTTACTTCAATATCAACTCCTTCTATTACAGTTGAAATAGGTATACCTGTAGCTACACCTATTGCTTGTAATGTGAGTTGTTTGGGTGCTTCTGGTGAAAGGTGATTATCATCTTTTTCATCACAACTAATGAGGCTAATTGTAAATAAAAGCAATAGGATATACATCAAAAATGAGTGTTTCATTTTGCTAAGTTTTAATTGAAAAAATTAATTTGACTGATTTAAAAAAAGGAGCTTATTTACTACTGAAGTAGTAGTTATTGAACAGGTCGTGCTCGAAATTTTGAACTTGAGTATTACTAAAACCAGCTTCTTTTAGCATTTCTACAGCTTTTTCTTTACCCCAAACTGTACCTAAACCCATTCCACCTTGAGCAAGTGAAACAGTCATACAATGTAGGGTAGAAGCTGTGTATAAAAATGGTGCAAATGGATTCTCTAAATTATTTTCCAAATGCGATGAAGCATTAATATCCATCATTAAAAAAGTGCCATCATCATTCAGCCAATTGTTTACTAACTGCAAAACTTTATCTGGAAATGCCAAGTCGTGAATTACATCAAAAGCTGTAATTAAATCATACTTGTTAGTTGGTGAATAGGCTAATAAATCTTCTTGCTTGAAGGTGATGTTATTTAAACACCTGATTCTTGCTTTATTTTGCGCAGATTTAATAGGTGCATCACAAAGATCAATGCCGTAAAATTTACTCTTAGGAAAATACTGTGCAAGTGCCAGTAAAACTTGACCATCACCACAGCCAATATCTAAAATGCTTATACCATTTTCTAATCTATCAAACAGGGATTGATTCTCAGGCAGAATAATTTCTGTCAGATTTTTACCCACGTTGGCAGCGCTTAAATCTCCCATTGCTTCGTGAAAACCATTGTATTCGCTGTAAGGTACGCCACCTCCATTTTTGAAACAACGAGTTACTTTTTCTTCTACACCAGCCCAAACAGTGATAAGTGAAGCTACAGAAGACATATTCTTTTCGTTGGACTTTCTGGTTAGAAAAATAGCGTTTTCTGGTGGTAGATAATAGGTATTAGCTTTTGGGTTATATTCTACAATTCTACCACTTGCCATAGCACCCAACCATTCTCGCACATAGCGTTCGTTTAGATTGGCACATTCTGCAATCTCTACAGAAGTACTCCAATCTAAAGTATCCATTATATCGAAGAGTTTGGTTTGGTGACCAATAGAAATCATGGGAACTAGAGCACCATGATTAAGCATAGTAATCATTTGTTGAGCGAAAAGTCCGGCTTTCTCCATATTCTCCGGAATTCTTGGGATACAAGATTGACACATAAGAACTAATTTTTAATTTGTTAATTAAGATGTGATACAAAATTGTATGGAAAATGGAGACAGGGGCTAGTCTAAAAAGCTCATAAAATTTACTCTCTGGTTCAAATTGAATATATATAAACAGATTTTTTATGATAGAAACTATATTAATTATTCTGGTAATATTTGTTTGTATTATTGTCTATCGCTTTTATTCATTCTATCATGGTTTGTATCTGACTGAAGATTATCAGTTTGCGAAAAAGAGTATTACAGAAAGTGATAAAATTAAAGAGGAAACTGGAGGAATTAAGAGCTTTAGTAAGTACAAAGACAAGAAAAACCACAAATACGATTCTATTACATTTAAACAAGGAAAGACTATTTGGGCAAAGTATCATTTCTTTGTAGAAGGAAAAACTAAAAATGTTATCATAGAATTAAGCATGGAAAGAGACGAAACCCATCATTGGTATATAGAATACCTAATAATACAGGATGCGGCAACAAGCAATTAAAAAAGGTATTCCCTAAAAGGAAACACCTTAGATTACAATACGAGTTTGAAGTATTGTCCATTCTCTGAAAAGTTATTTTAGCTATTTACATTCTACTCGCTTGTAGAAATTTCTTATGTTTCGGTATGTGCTTTTCTCTGTATTTTAATGGATTGCAGTGATATACATTTTTAAAAACTCGGCTAAAGTGGGAGGGGCTTTCAAAACCTGCGATAAAAGAGATTTCATTAATATTTTTATCAGAATGTATCAGCAGTTTTTTGCTTAATTGCAATCTGCGACTTAGTAGCCATTTGGCTGGTGGTGCATTGTATAATTTGGTAAACTGCCTTTTAAAAGTAGAAAGACTCATGTTGCACAATTCAGCAAATTCTTCAATTCGGAGATTACTGGCAAAGTTCTCTTCCATAATGAGTTTTAGCTGAGTTTCTTTGTTTTCTTCTAGTGTTGAGAGATAGCTTGCCAGTTGTTTGTATTCTTTTTGAGTAAAAATATTAAAACTGAGTTCTTCCAACTTTAAATTTAATATCTGTTTGCTGGCAGCATTTTCATTAGCAAAATAATTACTTATAGAATAGAAGTAAGCCTCGATTGTTGCTGTACTGTTTGTTACATCTATTATTTTGTTTTGTAAATTTATATGGTTGTGCTCTTTACTTTTTAAATTGGGATAGCGAAGTAAAAAGTTCTGGAAAAAGCTATCTGGCATAAAAAACATTAATGCGCAATAAGAGTCACCTTTAAAAACCTCAACTGTGTAGCCGCCTTTTTTCATGTACATAAAAGTGCCGGCTTCTACTGTGTATTCTTGAGCATTAGAGCTGTAGATTCTTTTGCCGCTGAGACAATAGACCAAGCAAGCGCAGTCTGTCCAAAAATTACTGTATTTATTAGTCTCTGTACATTTGTATTCTACACAGAGCATATCTTGAATTATAACTTTTTTGTGGATGTTGGTCGATTCAAAAGCTTGGTGAAGATTGATCATCAGTATTAAATTCATTAAAAAATCTATACTGCCAAATGTATCGGATTAACCAATCTGTGCTAAATATTTGAGGTATACATGAAGTATACAGGGAGGGAAATTGTGAAGTAAGTTTGTTGTTAATATAAAAGTGGAAAGAAAATAAGAAAAGAGATTTACTTACACTCATTGTAAACCTCTGTTCAATTTATTATCAAGATAAACACCAATTAATTCTATATTTTATCTTTTATTTTCTTTCGCTGAATCATGAGTTTAAGATCTGCATTAGGCTTATTCTTAGAATAATACATCTTGTAAAATGTATTCTTTTGACCTGAGTTTTTTGGATGATCCATCATAGCATTAAAGTTTTCTGTTTTTGAACAAGATTGCAATTAGTTGTTTATTCTATTAGTTATTAGTTAGTTGCTATTGTTTATTGTTAAGGATTATCTGGTTGGTTATTAAAGCTTTGGTTTATTTTATGTGTTTGGTTTGCTTTTGATGAAGAGATCAAAAAAACTCTTATACTCCCATCGCGATTATGATTAATGGATTATTTTGTTTATTGAAGCTGAAAGCATGCTTTTACATGCTTTCAGCATTCCTATTGTTTATCAGATACTTTGTATATAGGAAATAATTGCTTCCTTAGATTCTCCTGTTTTCTTTTGGATTTTACCAACAACTTCGTCATATCTACCTTCCTGTACGGCTAAGTCATTGTCGGTTAAAAATCCCCATTTTTGTTTTAGCTTACCTTTGGTTTCATTCCATGAACCTTTTAGCTTTAATTCTGTGCTTGTGTTTGACATGTTGTTTATATTTTAAGTTCAGTTAATTGTTTATCTAATTGCTTAGTATATTGAGAAATTTATGCCATTGGGGCATTATTTTGAAGAAACTGTATAAATCGCGTCTGAGGGCTTTACAAGGGTGATTAATTTTTTGGAGTTTTTTTATCCTAAAAATTAGTGTAGAAAAAATTCCCCGTTTCCACACCAAAACTGTGGATATTTATACAGTTTCTACACATTTTTAATCAAAATAAGCTTTCACTTCTTCTTTGATGTTTTCTAGCTGAGAGCGATCTCCTTTAGCTGCCAGATA
>PBYL01000447.1 GCA_002729595.1 Thalassovita sp.
ATCAAAAAGACGATATACAAAAGTTAGTGGAGTTTTCTAACAACTATATTGTTGAGGAGAACTATAAAAATGATAAACTGCATGGCTTAACTATTGGAAGAATGAACCAACCATTTTTGCATTATCCCGACAAGAAAAGCAGGATATACCTGCTTGAGCAATACGAAAATGGAGATAGAACTGGTACTCATTTTAACTTTTATGACGATGGATCAAGAGATGAATCTAACTGGTTAGAAAATCAGTTACATGGTAATTCAGATTCTTGGTATTCCAATGGTCAAAAAGAAAAAGAGCGATACTATCTCAAAGGCAATTTGGAAGGTAAGCAAATGGAATGGTATGAGAATGGGCAGCCAAAAGTGATAGAAGAGTATAAAGCAGGTATTCTTACAGGTGAAAATTTGAAGTATCTAGAAAATGGAATGCTTAAAAGAAGAAAGTTTTATAAAAATGGAAAGATAGAGGGGCTGGTGTATGAATTGTGGGATTATAAAGGCAAGTTGATTGATGGTGGCTTGTATAATGAAACGGAATATAAAAATGACTTACCGCACGGCAAGGAGACAGTTTATTTCCCGAATAAGGTAAAGATGTGTGAAGGAATTAACAAAAATGGGAAAGAACATGGAGAAAGAATTTGGTGGAACGAGAATGGAATTATTTCGATAAAGGAGTATTTCGTGGATGGTGAATTAGAAGGGGAAAGATACCTCTACAATGATCAAGGAGAACTAGAAAGCATTCAGAAATATTCTAATGGCGATCTCATTTCTTAGGCAAGTAGATGAATTTTTAATGCATGGGTCGATTATTTGCTTTTTGCGATGCAAAGGATTTATTGTGAAAAGCAATATTCTTCTCAAGAACCTGTATTGATTTCATTAATTATCAGTTCTTCCAACTTGCTATTACTGGGTTTAAAAGTGCTGTTTTTAATAATTCTGCCTGCTTTGTCAATGAGAACGTAATGAGGATATCCGCCTATCATGTACGAATCTTGGAGTTTTTTGAACCAGTTGTCGGGTGTATACAGGTTTAATTCTTCAAGTCCGAATCTATCTACTGCTTTCTTGAATTCTTCTTCCGATTTTGTGTGGCAGATATTAATTATTCTTAGCTCACTTTCATACTTCTGTTGGAGTTGCTTTTCATAAGGTACTTCTTTAAAGCAGGCGACACATCCTCTCGTATAAAAATTCAGGAGAATTATCTTACCTTTTTGATCTTCTAAACTATGTATCTCACCTTCCAAATCTTGTAAATAAAAACCGGGTGCTTTGTCACCTTTTTCTAACATTTTAGGAGCGAGTGCCGCTTTAATTTGAGCCAGATATTTTACACCAGCATCATCATTTCCATATTTCTCTGTAAGATATGCCATTCTTGTAATCCCTCTTTCTTTAGCGCTGTAAAGATCAGATACCACTTTGTCCAAGCAATAAGCCCATAAATTATCTTCTGGAATATTCTCGTTCTCAAATACCTCAAAGGTCTTATTAGCTAGGCTATCTTCTGTGAAAAATGGCTTAATCTTATCACTAATCACATAATCATTGCCATAGGCCAGATATTGACTGTAAAAATTCATAAAGATATAGAACTCACCCAAGTATTTATTAAAAGGAGATGAAAAGTCGAGCTTTTGCAAAAAGGCAAAGTTGTGGTCATTGGGTATCAATTTCCTTTCAGGTGATTTAAAGTTCTGATAACTTGGTGCGCTCAGTTTGAACCAAGCAATGCGAAATTCTATTCTATGAGATTCCAAGGAAACATACCATTTGGGTAATATTTTGGCGGAGCAATCAAGAATACCTTCTAAAAGTTCAGCTATTGAATCTAACCGAGCATATTGATCATTTATCGAGACATTGTATTTACCACCATGTATGTTCATTGCTTCGTAGATCAGGTCTTGTCTTTCTAAATTTGTGCTATATAGGAATCTGTTGATTTCTTGGTTTGTGCCAGCGTAGGTAATTTCCTTTGATGTATTGTTTAGATATACTTTTATGGTATCGTTTAATGATATAAAAACTGGAATTTTAATATCGTTTATGGTGAAATTATGCTCCTGTGGCATGTTGGTTTCAAGCTCAATGACTATCGTAGTATCACTGCTTACTTCATATTCTTGAGTAGCTATTCTTTTGGCAGAAAGTGTAGGGATATAAGATAGTTTGAAACTAAAAGGAATTTCAGGCTTGGTCATTTTTAATTGAATATATGATTTAGCCCCAAACTTTATTTCCATAGTATTTACTTCACTGCTTTTTTCTTTAGGGAAGAGCATGTTTATGAGCAGTAATGGAATAAAAAATATAGGTGTCATTTTAATTTTTGGAATAGCATTTATAACTCACTAGGCTTAATACGATACCTAAAAATAATGAAAACAAATCAAGTCGCAATTTTTTAAGTCTTGAGACGGTGTGAATTAAAAGTAATTATATAGATTTTAAATTCTTCTTGCTGAAGATGAAGCAAGCCTTATGGAGATGCTATTTTTTCGCCTTAATTGCTCTTTTTTAGTATATCTCAAAGTTAATAAAAATAGCTTGCTACTAACAAATTAATAATCTCTGATCTTGGGTAACCTTTTGCATGCGGATGCTATATGGTAATAAATGGCAATCAAATTTAACTGGAATATTAACCTTACAGATCAAAATTATGAAAACCAATACAGAGATTAATGGCATACATTCAAGTATTGTTCATTTAGCAATTATGGCTATTTGCCTAATGTTATTTGCTACAAATGTAAAAGCACAAGATGTGTTTCCGAAATCTAGTTTTGGGTTAAAAGCGGGTGTAAATTTAAATAGTTGGACCAATGAGTTTCCATTCTATGTATATGAAGGGTATGAGCTATATCCAGATGATTGGGAAACGACTTATGGTTTTCATGTAGGCGCTGTAGTTAATATTCGACTTTCTCAGCTTGTTGCGCTCGAACCGGGCATTATGTATACAATGAAAGGCACAGGTTTATATGCTGAAGATGGCAATACAAGAGCAGAAGCTACAATAGAGTCTAATTATCTTGATATTCCATTTTTATTAAGATTGTATGTTACAGATGGATTTAATTTATTTATGGGTCCGCAAATGGGATATCATTTAAACAGTGCTTATAGTTTTTCGGTAGACGATCTAACCATTGTAGAAAATGAAGATATTACCAATGATATAAATGAATTGGATTTTGCAGCAGTTTTAGGCTTAGGATATCAGTTTGAAAGTGGTTTTAATATCAACTTAAGCGGTGAACTAGGCTTTAATACCGTAGATGGCTATGAGTACCTAGATACTTATAATCGTACAATCAGATTTTCTTTGGGGTATTTATTTTGATGATTGCTGTTTGATAGCAAAGTATGAAAGCATAATTAACCAAGCAAAGGATTATAAACTCTCTTTTTCAGTACTATCATTTTTCAATATGTAAAATGCTTGTGACTCAGCTTTTAAAACCTCTAAGTAAAACTCGCTTATAATAGCAAATACAGCAAAATTAGAAGTATGGTCAAAGTAAAGACTTGGGAAATCCATAGTTTTCTTTTCTGAATACTTGAATTCATTTATTTCAGTAGCATCACTTACGATATGTTCAGAGTTAAAATCAGTATGTATTTGATTGAGATTGTCTATAAATCGTTTTAACCCATTTTATAATTTATAAGCTCTACCATTTTCATTCTGTCCAATGGAAAACTTAATTTGTTTGACATAATCTAATAAGTTTAATTTTTTATTTTTAAGTGTGATGAATTCCTTTAAATCTGAGCTAAACTCTATTATTTCTTTCTCAGCTTCATTTGTTAATTGATGAGTTTGATAAAACAACTTTTTATTTGAAAGATTAGAAACTAGATTTAATATAGAATCTCTTTTGTAAATATGTACATCAATTTTTTGTTTGAGATCATTATCAATAGCTTCAAATTTATTAATAACAGGATTTCAACTAGTTATAATAAATAATAGGAGTAATATATTAATCAATTTTATCATTATATCTAGTAGCAGATTTTTTAATGGGTATCATTTATATTAAATTCAATACGTTCCTTTTTATCAATGTGTTTATTGATTTCTTGCGACAATTCAACTAAATCTGTATCCATTTCATCTATCCCGTTAGGATAGAATAATAAGAATCTAATTCTTAGATTTTTAAGTGCTTCTTCAAGAAATTTATTTTCTATTTGAAAATTGAATCGAATAGCATTTACGGTTTCATTTGCATAAATAATTGGTAATGAAGAATTCGAAATTTTTATTGTAGAGTCATCTATTTTAGTATAATCATAATTTCTACCTACTCCTTGAGATTCCCAACTAATAGATATATGTTTGTTGTAATTATCGAAATAAATATTTACTTTATAGTCTTTTTCAAACGTTTCTCCTTCATTGTAGACACTTGTTTCACATCGGAATATTGATGTATCTTCTGAAATTTCAACTAGTGAAATTGAAAAACCACTTAGAATTAATTTTGATTTAACTTTCCGACCATACAACTGTCGAATTTCATATTCTTCCATTGGGACTGACTCAAAATTATATCGTCTGTAAAACCTTTTGTCTCTACACTGATGAGGCGCATCAATACTTGAAGGTATTTGAACGACATAAATGCTCTTTAAAATATCATTAGAAACTCTAATTGGATGTATCTTTAAGCTCGGTATATTTCTGTTTATGGTTGTGCTAATTATTTGTTCAAGCCATTCTTTGCTAAATTCATTTCCATTAATAAATGATAATTCAGAAGCTTTATGATTTGATTCTTTTAAGCCATAAACTATAATTCCACCATCAGAATTTGCAAAAGCAGAAACATCTTTAGAAACTTCTTTCTTTTTTGAATCATTTTTAGAAAGTGCTTCTCCTGATTTAAACTCAATATGAATTGATTCTTCAATTTCATTATCAATAAATGATTGAATAGTTTCGATACTATATGTCTCAAGTTTGTGTAATTCTTCCATAGTTAAGAAAATTCGATATTTTTTATAAGGTTTTTCTATTCGACACTCAGAAAGTATATAAAAAAATCAAACGGAATATAACATACTAAAAATAGGTATTTTTATAACACACTTGTGAGATTTCTATATTTTTGACAGGATGTGAAATATTAGGAGTTTAACGATTTTTTAATGAAATCTTAGGGTTAAATATAGCTTTTATTCTCTTTGACAAAAAATCTGAGTTAGATTTTATAGGATTTTACGACTCCATAAAGTACTTAATAAGCAAAGAGTTTATGATATATTTCAAACTAAATTTACATATTGTGGGACAATTAATAAAGATATTTTAATTTCCTTAGAACTAAATAACATTCATGTTATGCTCAGCAGCAGAAGTCTTCTAGTAATATTATTACTGCTTATTGGGAACCTTTCAATTGCTCAGGAAGAAGGCAAAAAGATTTTTAAAATATTTATTGATCCCGGACATGGAGGAAAAGATACCGGAAAACTAGCCAAGCAGGATGGGATGAAAGACGAAAAACACTTAAACCTAATAATTGCTACAAAGCTTGGTAACTACATTACAGAAAAAATAGATAACACAAAAGTAATTTATTCGCGCACTACAGATAAAACAATTTCACTAGACGAAATAGTTGATTTAGCCAATGAATCTAATGCCGATTTTTTTATTAGTATACATTGTAACTCTAACCCCAATACTTCTATTTATGGAACTCGTACGCATATCCACGGGCACAAATTTGGTGTAAGTCGTAATCTTGCACTTACGATTGAAAAGGAATTTAAAACTAGAGCAGGAAGAAACAGCCTAGGTATAATGGATGCACAAGATCGAGGAACAAATTTGCAGGTATTACAATATACAAAAATGCCCGGTGTGCTTGTTGAATGTGGTTTTATCTCTAATCTTGCTGAAGAGAAATTTTTAAATTCGGATTTAGGTCAAGATTATATTGCGTCTGCTATTTACAGAGCATGTAAAACTGTAATAAACGATTCTGGTATAAAATCAGAAAACCGCGATACTATCTACAAGGTACAAATATTGTCTTCAACTGCGCCAGTTAATTTTAAAGAAAAGCGATTTAGAAAATTAGATATTCGAGTAGAAGAGTTTTATTATAAAGATAAAACTTATGCATACCAATACTTGGCTGGCCGAGAATATGAATATGCACTTGCTGAAAAGCTGATGAATAAATTAAGAAAAGAAGGATTTAAAGATGCCTTTATAGTAAAACTAAAGGATGGAGAATACAAAGTAAATCGAACAAGTAGATAGAATCTTTTTTTAGTGTTTTCTAAATTGAATACTTGATGCTATCTAAAATAAACAAGTCTAAAAACAACTCCTCAAGCTCTCCAGCACCACATTGAAAAAATATTTAAAATTTTTTTATTAGTTCTGTAACATTTTAGGCACTGCTGTATCTAAAAGTCGAACAAATAAAAAATTACAAGATGAAGAGTTTAAAAATAACCATTGTTTTATTATTCGCTCTAAGCCTAAATTGTTTTGCTCAAACTGATACAGATGCTTTTGAAGTAGTAAAAAGTGGCAAAGGCGCTAAGTCAATTATTTTAATTCCGGGCTTTGCTAGTGCTGGAGAAGTTTGGGATGAAACTAAATCTAAATTTGAGCAAGACTACACTTGCTACACATTAACAATGGCTGGTTTTGCAGGTGTAACACCACAAGAAAATCCTACTTTTAAAAATTGGGAAACTAGTATTGCCAACTACATTAAGGTCAACAATATTGAAAAACCAATTATTATTGGGCACAGCATGGGAGGTGTTTTTGCAATGGCTCTAGCGGCAGATTATCCTGATCTTATAGAAAAAATAATTGTGGTTGATGCATTACCTTGTATCTCTGCTTTGATGAACCCAACTTTTAAATCGGTAGAGAAACCCGATTGCTCAGCTATGGTTCAGCAAATTACTTCTGCCAGTGATGATCAATTTTACCAAATGCAAAAAATGTCTGCTCAAAGACTTGTTGCAGATGCCACTAAGCAGGAATTAATATTGAATTGGAGTTTAGAATCAGACAGAAAGACCTTTGCCGAAATGTATTGCGATTTTGCCAATGTGGATTTAAGAGAGAACATCAAAAACATAAAATGCCCTTCGCTTATCTTGCTAGAAGATTACTTTAAAAATGTAAAACCTGCTATTGAAGCGCAATACAAAAATCTACAAACCGCAGATTTACAGTATTCAACCAAAGGCTTACATTTTATTATGTATGATGATAAGGAGTGGTATTTCAATCAATTACAAAATTTTTTAAATGGCATTTGAAGAAATATATAATACCTACTGGCAAAAAATATTTCGCTTGTGCATGGGATTTACCAACGATCACGATCTAGCTCAAGACATGGCTCAAGAAACATTTATAATTGTATGGAAACAGTTACCAAAGTTTAGAAACGAGTCGAATATTGGCACTTGGATTTACAGAATAGCTACGAACAATTGTTTAAGGCAAATCGAAAAGCAAAAGCGATTTCCAAGTGCAGAGATGCCAAAAAATATAACAGAAGAAAAGCAGACTAACATCGAACCGAAAATTCAACTGCTTTATAAATTCATTTCTGAGCTAAAAGAGACTGATCGTATTATTATCTCATTGGAATTAGAAAATATTAATCAGGCAGAAATAGCCAGCATTGTTGGTATTTCGGAAGCGAACACGAGAGTAAAAATTCATAGAATAAAGGAAAAGTTAACTCAAAAATTTAAAGAAAATGGACGCAAGTAATATAGATTTAAATGAATTATGGGCTGGGCAAAACTCAGATAAACCAGTATTGAAAGACCTTCACAACAAGATGGATGGTTTTAAGAAAAATTACAGAAGAAAAATTATACGCACGAATCTCCTCTTAGTACTTACTTCCGTTTTTATAGTATTTATTTGGGTATATTTTCAGCCGGAGTTGATTACCACCAAAATCGGGATAGTGTTGGTAATTTTAGCTATGGCGATGTTCATCTTATCTACAACTAAAAGTTTAGAACTATTCAACAAGATAGACGAAACAGATGACACACAGCACTATTTAAAAAAGCTTTTGGCTATAAAAGAAAAGCAATTATACATACAAACTACTATATTGAACTTATACTTTGTATTGCTTTCGTTGGGTATTGGACTTTATATGTATGAGTATACATTGCTAATGTCTACAGTTTGGGCTGTATTTGCTTATGGTTTAACCGGACTTTGGATATTACTTAATTGGTTTTTTATTCGCCCAAAACAAATGAAAAAGCAGCAACAGAAAATCAACGACATTATCGATAAATTTAAAAATATCCAATCTCAATTAAACCAAGAATAGAAGACACTAAATGATGATTGACTTTTAAAAAATATTGAAAAAAATCACCTTTAAGGATTGGCGAACATCAATCCTTTTAGCCATTGGTAGAAAACTAAATACTTCAAAAGATCAGTCTAAACAGCTATTTTTATTACTATGTATTCTTATATACATTTGAACTAGACACAAAATTTAAATTAACAGATGCAAATCAAATTGATAAAATTAGAACATACGAATCCATCATTAGGACCTCATGAAAAGATAACTACTATTAGTTTAACTGTTACAGAAAAAAACCTACAAGAGGTTGATGACTTTATACGTAGTTCTAAAATCAATAATACTACGTCTCTCTTTGAATATTTGCAAGCTATCGAAAATGATGATAAAAAGATGATTGATTCAGTATTAAATAACTCTCCCAAAGGTGTACTTAATGAAGGAGGAAATATTTCAAATCTATATTTCCATCTTGAAAACGGAAAAACAATTGAGTTAGCTGATGTATATCGCCAATATCATTTAAGCAATTTTTATCCTGAGTTCACAAGTTATATGGTTAAAGCAGGAGAGGTTATTGATGAAAATATTTCTCCATTTGAATTATAATCCTTGTATAAATCCTCAGATTATAATTTACTTTGCTACTTAATATACCTTTACTTTCTAAAATCTTTAAACCTGTGAAAGGTTAAATAATTTGCATTATGTTGGCTATCAGCTTCTCCTGTTTCGTCTTCCCAAGCGGTGCGAGAAACACAAGTTCTCCAAACGTCAGATCTCC
>PBYL01000448.1 GCA_002729595.1 Thalassovita sp.
CAACTTAATTAGGATGTTCATAGAAGGGCCTGATGTATCTTTAAATGGATCACCTACTGTATCGCCGGTTACAGAAGCTTTGTGTGCATCAGAACCTTTGTATTCGATTTTACCATTAATTTCTACACCTTTCTCAAATGATTTTTTAGCATTATCCCAAGCACCACCAGCATTGTTTTGGAACATCCCCATTAATACACCAGAAACTGTAACACCTGCCAACAAACCACCTAATACCTCTGGACCAAAAGCAAAGCCAATAAGCAAAGGAACAATTAGTGCAATCAAACCTGGAGCCACCATTTCTCTAATAGACGCCTGAGTAGAGATAGCCACACACTTATCGTATTCTGGTTCAGCTTTGTATTCCATTATACCCGGAATCTCTTTAAACTGTCTTCTTACTTCTTCTACCATCGCCATGGCTGCACGACCTACTGCTGCTATTGCTAATGATGAGAATATAAAAGGAATCATACCACCGATAAATAATCCGGCTAGTACATCTGCTTTGTAAATATCAATTGAATCAATTCCTGCAAGACCAACAAAGGCAGCAAACAATGCCAAGGCTGTTAAGGCTGCTGAAGCAATTGCAAAACCTTTACCTGTTGCTGCAGTAGTGTTACCAACTGCATCTAAAATATCTGTTCTGCCTCTTACTTCTTCTGGTAAACCAGACATTTCTGCGATACCACCAGCATTATCGGCGATAGGTCCAAAAGCATCAATCGCCAACTGCATAGCCGTTGTTGCCATCATACCTGCTGCTGCAATCGCCACCCCATATAAACCTGCAAAGTGATATGAACCATAAATACCAGATGCTAAAACAATAATTGGCAATACTGTAGACTCCATTCCAACTGAAAGACCACCAATAATATTCGTCGCATGCCCAGTTGAAGATTGTTTTACTATTGAGCTAACAGGTCGTTTACCCATAGCCGTGTAAAACTCTGTGATATAACTCATTAGCGCTCCTACTATAAGACCAAGTAGAATCGCGTAAAAAACATCCATTGAAGTAAACTCAACCCCTCTAATATTCATCTGAGTGGGCAACATATAGGTTACTATAAAGTAAGAAACACCCGCAGTTAAAAGAATTGAACTCCAGTTACCTAAGTTTAAAGCTTTTTGCACGTCGCCATCTTCTCCATTTACTTTTACAAACCAAGTACCTATAATTGAAAAAATAATTCCGACACCTGCAATCACCATCGGAAGTAAAATTGGAGCAATGCCACCAAATTGATCATCAGACACAATTTCACGACCAAGTACCATAGTTGCAAGCACTGTTGCCACATAAGAACCGAAAAGGTCAGCACCCATACCGGCTACGTCACCCACATTATCGCCTACGTTATCGGCAATGGTTGCCGGGTTTCTTGGATCATCTTCTGGTATACCAGCTTCAACTTTACCAACAAGGTCAGCTCCAACATCTGCTGCTTTGGTGTAAATACCTCCACCTACTCTAGCAAATAAGGCAATAGATTCAGCTCCTAATGAAAAACCTGCTAAAACTTCTAATGCAGTTTCCATCTCTTTTCCGTTCACATCTCCTCCCACGCTCACTACATACATATAATAAAATAGAATAAACAACGAGCCCAAACCTAGTACGGCAAGACCTGCAACACCTAAACCCATTACTGAACCGCCAGCAAAAGAAACTTTCAATGCCTGTGCAAGGCTAGTTCTTGCGGCTTGTGTCGTTCTCACATTGGCTTTTGTTGCGATGTTCATTCCGATGTAACCTGCAAATGCAGAGAACACAGCTCCTATTACAAAGGAGACTGCAATTACAGCACTTGAGGTTTCAACCAGTGTACCTGACCACGCTAATAAAATTCCGGCTATTACTACAAAGTAAGCCAGCACCTTCCATTCTGCTTTCAAAAATGCCATGGCACCTTCAGCTACATAATCAGCGAGCTTCCTCATTTTCTCTTCTCCTGCATCTTGTTTATTAACCCATGAGCCCTTAATAATTACATACAGAATTGCCACTAAACCGAAAGCCGGAATGGCAAACAAATAACTTAAATCTTCCATCGTAAGTGTTTATTGATTTGTGATTATAACAGTTTAAAACGTTCCCGAAATAAAATTACGTTTAGCCAATAAATTCTGAGAAGACCAAAAAATAAAAGAAAGAGTTTGAAAACCCTCTCTTTTCTGCGGTCTTTATTACAGGGCTGATAATACTAAAAAATAGTATAAATAAAAAAAAAGCACCTTACTGATTGTAAGGTGCTTTAGAAAAAGTTCCGGATATTTCTTAAAGTTTTATCAATTTGCTGTTATGCTCAGCTTTTTCTCTATATCTGTCGCAGCATTCGTAGTAAACCTGCTTAGCTCTTTCTTCATCCTGCCATCCCTCAACAGCCACTTTCTTTTCTTCAAGGTCTTTGTAAACCATAAAGAAGTGCTCAATTTCTTTCATTAAGTGAGGATTAACTTCCTTCAAAGAATTAAGTTTATTCCAGATTGGATCAGACACAGGTACGCAAAGTATTTTTTCGTCCTGTCCTTTTTCATCTGCCATGTTAAACACGCCGATTGGCCTAACCTTAATGATACAACCAGGGAAAGTAGGCTCAGAAACTAGTACTAAAGCGTCCAACGGATCACCATCGAGAGCAAGCGTTTCAGGAATGAATCCATAATCACTAGGGTAGTGCATTGAAGAAAAGATCATTCTATCGTATCTGATCATTCTTTTTTCCGGGTCATACTCATACTTGTTTCTACTTCCTTTAGGGATTTCGATAAGCACATCGAAATTCAGATCATTACTTTTAGACATATTTTATAGTTAAAAGAGTGAAAATTTGCCCCGAATTTAGCCACTAACAAGCTGTATGGCAATATTTAACAATAAGTTATTATTGAGCAAAAATACGATAACTACAATAATTAATTGATTATCAAACAATTACAGCAATTAATTTAAATTAACTAAAGTATGCGTATTTACATTTGTTAAAAAACTAAATTGAAAGTGGTGCCTTCACCCGGGTTTGAGTTTGCAGTTATGGTACCTTTGTGTTTTCGCATGATTTGTCTTGAAAGACTCAAGCCTATACCAGAACCAGATTTTTTAGTGGTAAAGAAAGGAATAAAGATACGATCGATTGCATCTTTGTCTATACCAGGGCCATTATCGTTGATAGAAATTACTGGGCGATTATTGCTGTTTTGATAAGCGGAAAGCAAGATGGTTTTATTTCCATTTTCTTCTTCGCCCATTTCGCCTAAAGCCTGCACTGCATTTTTCACCATATTAATCAGCACTTGCTCTATCAATTCTTGATCTGCTGTAACTATAAGCGATTCAGGTTCGAGCTTGGTAGTAAAGTTGATTTTATAAAGCTTACACTCATTATTCATGAGAATTTGAATGTGTCTAAACATTTCAGCCACTTTCACATGATTAAAGTTAGGCTCCGGCATGTGAGTCAAATTACGGAAATCGCTCACAAATCTTATTAGTGCCTCACTCCTTCTTTTAATGGTATCTATCGCCATGCCGATGTCTTCCAAATCTTCTTGAGAAACTTCTTGCTCAGCAGTGCTTTTAATATAATCTATCTCTCCATGAACTGTATTTGCTAATGAAGAAATAGGCGTTACAGAGTTCATAATTTCGTGAGTAAGCACCCTAATCAGGTTTTGCCATGCCTCCATCTCTTTTTCTTCCAACTCACTCTGGATGTTTTGCACTGTTACCAGTTTAAACTCCTCACCTTTTAAGTACAACTCGATTGCATAAATTGCCAACTGCACAATTTCTCCATTATCTCTCACTCTTACCAAAGCTTTGGAACCTGTGCGTAATTGATGCAGATGCTCCACCAACTCTGTACTAAAAACCTGTAACTTGGAGATATTCCTAAGGCGATTTACTTTAAAAAGGCGCTTTGCAGCTGTATTGATAATCTGTACATCGCCTTTTTTATCAAAAGATACGATACCAATACCAATGTGGTGAATTATGTTTTTAAGATACTGATACTCAGCTTCTTTTTCATTTCTAATATTTTTAAAATTCTGTATAACCTTGTTGAATTCGTTGTTTAACTCATCGAATGTACCTCCCCTACCAGTAAGCTGATAAGACTGTGAAAAGTCATCGTACCGGATTGAACTCAGAAAGTCTATTACCTCTCTGTTTGTATTTTCGAGTAGGTTGATCATGGCAGAGACTTGGTAAACCACAAGCCCTGCAACAAATGCAACTGTTATAAAATATGTTTGAGAAAACATAAGGTATATCAGAATGGAGATTGTAAGTGTTAAAAACACCACTCTTGATATAACCCTTAATCTAAAATCCTTAAAGCCCATGCTTTTCCAACCTTCTATATAATGATGCTCTGGTTAGTCCGAGAGATTTTGCAGCTTTCGAAATATTACCAGCGTTTTTACTAATTGCTTTCTGTATCATCATCTTTTCTACAGTATCTAAATCGTATTCTGAAAAATCAATCTCTTCAGAATCATTTTTTTCTACTAAGAATAAGAAATCAGAAGGCTGTAGTAAATCTTCGTCGCTCATAATAACTGCTCTCTCAATGGCATGTTGCAGTTCTCTTATATTACCCGGCCAATGATACTTCTCGAATTTCTTTAAAGTATTTGGAGCGAGTTTTTTTAGTGGTTTTCTGTATTTTTTGCAATAAGATTCAATAAAGTGTGCCGACAATGGCGCCAAATCGTCTCCTCTGTCGCGCAATGGTGGCAAATGAATTTCTACAGTATTAATACGGTAGAGCAAATCTTGTCTAAAATCGCTCTTATCAACCATATCATACAGCGGCATATTGGTCGCACATACCAACCTAATATCAATCGGAATAGGTTTATTAGTACCTACTCTGGTAATTTCTCTTCGCTGTATTACTGTAAGCAATTTTGCTTGCAGTGCAGGTGAAAGGTTACCGATTTCATCTAAAAACAATGTTCCTTTATTTGCAATTTCAAACCTACCTGCTCTATCGTCTTTAGCATCTGTAAAAGCACCTTTTTTATGCCCGAAAAGTTCACTTTCGAATAAACTCTCGGTAATGGTGCCCATATCTACACCTATAAATACATTATCATTCCTCAGCGACTTTTTGTGAATCGCCCTAGCAATTACTTCTTTACCAGTTCCATTCTCACCTAATATCAACACATTGGCATCTGTACCAGCTACTTTTTCTATCACCTCAAAAACCTTCATCATTGGTTCGCTGGAGCCAATAATCTCGCTAAACGACTTATCTTTATTAATGGCAGAAGTAAGATTACTTTTCTCCTGACGAAGTGTATTTACTTCGTTTTTAGCTTGTTTAAGTTTTACAGCAGTGGTTAATGTGGCAATTAGTTTTTCGTTTTGCCAAGGTTTAAGCACAAAATCTGTAGCACCGGCACGCAATGCTCTTACTGCCATTTCTACATCTCCAAAAGCAGTAATAAGCACAACCACAGCATCTGGATCAATTTCTAAAATCTGCTCTAACCAATGAAAACCCTCCTTTCCACTTGTAATGTCTTTGCTGAAATTCATATCCAGCAGTATTACATCGTAAGTATCGTTGTTCAGCAAAAAAGGAATCTTCTTGGGATTGCTTTCTATTTGTACCAGATCTGCATGCTTTTTTAACAATAATTTGGCTGCTAATAAAACATCCTCATTGTCGTCTATGACTAATAACTTACCAAGAGGTTTACCCATATTTTCTTTAGATTCAATATTTAAAATTGTATTCTTACCATTTCAGGCGCCTCACATTACAGCTAAACCGAAAGTATAAACCCTCCACTAAAATAAGAAATGTAATTTTTTTTAGAAACAGTTTTATGTAAATGGTATTTATATGTTTTTATATCTAGATTTAAGAATCACAAAAACACAACAATATTCAAAATAACTGTTTCAATGAATATCCATTTTTTGACAAATCTATTCTTTTTTACATGAAATTAAGGTATTTCGCTTACTTGTTACTTATCTCTAGCTTTTACATTACCGGATGTAAAGAAAGTAATAATGATTCTAATGATATCCAAACAGATAACAAAAGTGATGAAGAACAAACCACTGTTATCGCTAAAATGCTTGAGTTGAAAGATAGTATTGAATCTTATCAAAAAAAGGCTTTTGCTTTAGAAGAAGAAAAAATTAGTGCTACTACTGCACTAATAGATGAAGTGAAAAACGTAGTGACTGGTTACAATTCTGCAACACTTTTAGAAATTCAAAAACAACTGGATACACTTAAAGCAAAAAAATACACCAAAGAAACTTTAGATGATGAAGCTGTAATGCTTGCCTATGACGAAGCTTGCGATAAGCTAGTAAATCTAGTGCAGCAACTCGCTACAGATACCGAAGGCTTTAGCAAATACAACAGAGCTAATTTGCTAATTACAGATTTTTTAGAAGCTAATAACCAAGACTTTTTTGTAAGAAAAGACTATAATGGCTATGTGCTAGAGTACAATAGCATGTTAGAAGCAAACATGTCGGAGTTAGAAGATGAAAACAATCCAGCATTGCCACTAGAAAAATATCCATTATTCTACGGCGAACTTGAAAGCTAAATGCTATTTTAGTTACCGAAACTTTACACTATTACCAACCAATAAAATAACAAACTTTATTTTGCTGATTTTTTTAACCTTTAAAAGTAATAGATGTCTCTTCGCCTAATCAGTTTTGCGTTCGTATTATTTTTATTTTTCCCAAAATCTCCATTACTGTCTCAGACTTATCCATTAGGACTTACTCCATCAAAATTGAAATGGAGACAGATTAATAATGATGATGTGCAGGTTGTATTTCCAGAAGGAATTGAAGATCGAGCTCAACGAATCGCAAACCTTGTATCATACCTAAAGCATAATAATTTGGAGTCTGTAGGTGATAAAACTGGTAAAGTTACCATTGTGCTTCAAAACCAAACTATTACGCCAAATGCATTTGTTGCCTTATCGCCATTTAGATCTGAGCTTTATTTAACACCACCTCAGTTTAACTTTTTAGGCACAGGCGATTGGATTGATCTGCTTACTACTCACGAATATCGCCATGTATTGCAGACCACCAATGCAAAGAGAGGTTTTACCAAAGTAGCTAGTTTTGTTTTAGGTGAAAACACATTGGCTTTTTTAAGAAGACTTGCCCTACCCCGCTGGTATTTAGAAGGTGATGCAGTAGGTACAGAAACTGCATTAAGTAACTCTGGTAGAGGTCGATTGCCTCACTTTAACATGGAATACAGAGCCATGAGGGTTTCTGGTTTAGACTATGGTTACGAAAAAGCATCTGCTAATTCAATCAAAAACTTTGTGCCTAACCATTACAATCTCGGTTACTACATGACCACCTTCGCCAGAAGAAAATTCGGTGAAGACATTTGGCAAAAAACATTAGACAATTCAGTAAGATACAAATGGTTCTTTCCACTTTCTTCAAGTTTAAGAAAGTATACAGGTTATAGAAGTCCTCAATTATACAAAGCTGCAATGAGCGAGCTAGATAGTATCTGGAAAGTTCAAGACCAACAAATTGAAGAAAGTAAATACACTCAAATAAGCCCGGCAGAACCCAAAAAATACACCCAATACAG
>PBYL01000449.1 GCA_002729595.1 Thalassovita sp.
TGATGTCTTTCCATTTATCTAGTTGATCTAGATTTTCTTTGGTTGAGATAAACATCAAATACATTGGACGACCAAGTACGGTAGTACCTATCTCGATCTTTTTAATTCTGTCTGAAGCTTGGTCTAGTTTTTCGAGGTAATCTTGAATTTGATCGTAGTCTGCAAGTTTGTAGTCGGTACCTACTTTAAAGCCATAAACATCTTCTGGCGACGGTACCTTTTGAGCTAGTAATGAAGCAGCGCTGCCCAATAACATGAGGGATGCCAGCATCATAGCTTTTTTAAAAAAGGTTGTAGTTTTAATATTCAGCATTTTTAATACAGATAATTTGTAAATGTTTGTTGTTCAATTATTTAGTTATTAAGTAGTTGGTTTATTTTGTTAATACTGCCACATATCTTCAACTACCAGATTAATTTATATCAAATCAAGCTTTAAGTTAATAAAGTTGATGATTCATTTAGTCATTTTCAAATAATTATGTGCTTGCAGGGCTTCTAGACGAGATAAGCGAAATTGATAGTGATTGTTGATAATATTCTTATCTGAAGTAATCGCAATTTACAGAAAAAACACTTTATGAAAAAGGTTCTGTAATAGCTTATTGGTTAAATCTTATCGCATATTTAATGAAATATTTCTATAAATAATGGTGTCTGAAGATTTTTTTTAAATTCTTTGATGACCTTTCTTTTATAGCTGCGATACAAGAGTGAATCACTAATAAAAACTTTTTATCATGAAACTGTTCACTCTATTTACTTTCGTTTCTTTTATCTATTTGGCGAGTGCTTGTGGTCAAACTTATCAAGAGGGAGCTTACCAACAAAACCCCAATTATTCCAACACTCAAAATGCTACTAATTTTTCAAACACCTCAAACACCTCAAATATGCAAGCTATTAAAGATCCCCAAACCGGAATGATTTCTACATATGTATCATTCCCTGCAAGTTGGCAACAAACTGATAAAGGTTTTAAAACTCAAGATGGCTCATCAACAGAATCTTATCAAATAGATACATATAACCAAACTCCAAATTGGCTGAGCTCAGCACAGGCAGTGTTAGAAAAAAGAATTTATCCATTAACCAATCAAATAGGTGCAAGAGTTACAAATACCTATAGAGTACAAGAAATTATTGAAGGAGATAGACAAAGAGATAAATTGTATTGGAAATCTGTACAAGGGCAATATACGTTTGATGTTATTGCACTTGAAGCAGACTATCAAGGTAAAAAGACAATTGCTGTTATACATTTTACCTTAATTCAATCTCAAATAGGCAATGCATCTGCTTGTTATGTTGATCAGTTAACTACTGAACCTCAAAACTTTGATAGAGATAAAAAAATCTTTTTAAATGGATTGGCAACTATGCAAATGAATCCACAATGGGTAGCTGTGCAAAATCAAAAAGATCAGCAAAGAACTCAAATGGCTTGGAATGCACATAACAATAGAATGAGAGAAAATCAGGATCATTTTAATAAGATGAACCAAATTCATAATGATACTTATAACACTTTGAATAACATTTCTATGCAAACTTATAGAAACAATTCTAATGCTTCTGATAGAATGCAAGACATGACAGTGAACGGAGTTTGGGAGCAACAAAATATGCAAAACCCTTATTCTGGGCAGACTATAAAAGTAGAATCTGGCTATCAGTATTACTTTATAAATAGCAATAACCAGTATATCGGGACAAATGATGCTTTTTACAATCCGAATACAGACCCAAATATGAATAATGTTGAGTGGAAAAAAATGCCAGCAGAAAAGAAAAGCGATTATTAGTAAGTAAGTAGTTTTTATTGATCAGAAAGATGGATGTGTTCATTCATCTTTCTTTGTTTTTGGAGGTTTTAAAAAATTGATTTCTGGATGATGTTGATTTAGGTATTGCTCAAAAATTTGATTAATTTAATGTTGACCTTTTTCAATAAATTAAGAACTTATAAACCTCACAAATTATGTCAACCCGTCAAGAAGTTTTCTCACATGCAGCATGTATTTTACCTGTTTCTCACATAGATGAAGCGATTGTTTTTTATACTGAAAAACTGGGTTTTCATTTAAATTTCACTTGGAATGAGCCAATAGATTATGCCATTTTAAAAAAAGGAGAGGTGAATATCCATTTGTCTCGTAGAAAAGATGCACCCAAACCAGATAGCATGTATTCTTCCATTTATATTTTTGTGCACGATGCAGAGATGGTTTATAATAACTTTAAATCTAAAGGAGTAACCATTGTGAGCCCTTTATGCGAGACAGATTATGGTATGAAAGAATTTGATATTAAAGATACCGAAGGATATGTGTTGAGTTTTGGCGAAAGTTTGTAGACTTGCTACAAATTGCAAAACAAACTTTAGCTCATGAATCATCTTATTTTATTGGAAAACTTCTCTTTGTTTTATGGGAGTAATCCGACTCCAATAAGAAATCATGGGCATCCTACAGTTCAGTTAGTGGTTTCTGAAAAGGAACCCTTTAAATCTAAAAATGCACATGGGATTTGGGAAGATAAACAAGGTTTGCTAATTGCACCAAACCACAAACACGAATGTGACGCGCAAAATATAAAGTTGCTTAGTTTAGATATCGATCCCGAATCTTTATTGGGTGAGTGGATTGCTCAAAACTATTTGAAAGAGCATTACATACTTGATTTTCCAATTGAAGTAGATAAATCTATAGATTTTACACAATTAGAAAAGTGGATAGAAACCAAAGATTGGCAGGCAGTTAATAAAATGGTAAATGATTTTTTTAACTTTCAAAATACTGAGTTTGAGTTAGAAAAAGACGAGCGGATTGACAAAGTACAAGTTTACATTGCCGACCATATTCATCAAGAAATCACAAGCTCATTATTAGCAGATTTAGTGCATTTAAGCGAAAGCCGACTTTTACATTTGTTTAAAGAGAAGATGGGTTTGCCTATTAGAAATTATATTCTTTGGTATAGGTTGAAGCTTTCAATTGCTGAATTGCAACGCGGTTGTTCACTTACCCAAGCTGCACACACTGCCGGTTTTTTTGACCAATCTCATTTTACAAGAACTTTTGTAAATATGATGGGTATTACTCCATCAACCCTTTTGAATAATAGCAAATTCGTACAAGTTTCTTTTCCAGTATAGCCAGAGTTTTGTATTCAAACAAATGGATACAAAATGAAAAATACTTTAAAGCTTATACTATTTTTAGTAATTCTATCAGCATGTAATACACATCAACCAGTAAGAACTGCATATAACTTACCTGAGTTTACGGAGTTGGAGAGTTGGTCTAATTTGAAATCACCTCAAATCGATTCTTTTAAAATTTTGTATACAGGTGCTGTCAAAGTCCCGCTAGAAGGTATGCTCAATATCGAAAAACTTCCAGAAAATCATGGAATGGATGAAATGATCTGGGTTGATGTTTTTGCTTATTTATTCCACCATAAAACCAAAGGTTGGTACTTAATTGATACTGGGTTAGATAGTTCATTTCAAGATAATGGTAATATTAAAGGTCTGTTAGCTAGCAATTATATTAAAGAATGCAGGCAACATAAAGGTGAGAATATTGGCAGCCAATTAAAAAGGGAAAACAAAGATATAAAAGGCATATTCTTAACACATTTGCATGGCGACCATACTGCGGGTTTACCTGAGATTAATCCCCGCATTCCAAAGTTTGTGGGAAGCGGAGAGGAGTATTTGCATTTACCTTTCTTTTATCACTCGAACCATTTAAGTGAAAAGGATTCACTTGAAGAAATAAGTTGGGAGCATGCTGAGGCAATTAAACCTTTAGAAAAAGTAGTTGATATTTTTGGCGATCAATCTTTTTATGCCATTAGTACACCGGGACATTCTAATAGTCATACATCATATCTTTTAAATACTTCCTCAGGATTGATTTTGCTAACAGGAGATGCGAGCCACACGAAATTTGGTTTTGAAAATAATATAGAACCTGGTTGGATTACAGATCAGCAGCAAGCAGAAAATAGCCTTTCTCAATTGATCAGTTTTAAGAAAATGTACCCTGAAACAAGAGTGATTTATGGGCATCAGAAATAATTCATGCATATGTAACCTACTTAGCTTTGAAAGCTTGAAATACATAAGTAAATTAATTTAATTGATTATTTAATTTCCCTTGTCCCCGAAATGCTCATTCAATCGTCATGTGGATGAAACATTAAATTATAAAACAATGAAAGAATTCGCATTAATTTTCAGAATTAGCAACATGGAGGATTTTAAACCTTCGCCAGAGCAAATGCAAGAAAGAATGAACTGGTTAGGGAGTATTGCTGCCCAAAACAAATTGGCTGACAAGGGAAATACATTGTTACCGATGGCTGGAAGTGCCAAAACTGTAAAGCCAGATAATGTGGTAACCGATGGGCCTTTTACAGAAATTAAAGAGTTTATCAGTGGCTATGTGGTGGTAAAAGCTGAGACTATTGAAGAAGCTGTAAGCATGGCTAAAGAAAATCCAATTTTTAAAATTGGTGGAAATATTGAAGTGAGAGAGGTTTTAAAAAGAGATTAAGTTTGGAAAAAGAGCATTCTAAAGAACTTTTACCTCATTTATTCCGACAGGAACATGCCAAAATGATTGCCGTATTGTGCAGTCATTTTGGTTTAAAGCATATTGAGTTAGCAGAAGATTTTGTAAGTGATACTTTTTTGAAAGCGTCTGAACTTTGGGCGATTGAGGGAATACCTGAAAACCCTACAGCTTGGTTGTACACTGTTGCCAAGAATAAAACCAGAGATTACTTTAAGCATCTATCAGTTTTTGAATCAAAAATCACGCATGAATTTTCGTCTAGAGAAATCACTTACTTTAAGGAAATTGAGATTGATAACACTACCATTACAGATAGCCAACTAGCAATGATTTTTGCAGTTTGCAATCCCATAAATTCTAAAGAATCGCAAATATGTTTGGCATTACAAATATTGTGTGGATTTAGTGTAGAAGAAATATCAAATGCCTTTTTAGTACCGAAAGAAACCATTAAAAAGAGATTGTTTAGAGCAAGAAAGAATTTAAGAAACGATCATTTCAAAATTACTCAACTAGATGAAAGAAGTATTTTAGAAAGATATGATACCGTTCTAAAGACTTTGTATTTACTTTTTAATGAAGGTTATTATTCCAAATCGGGAAATCAGCTTATAAGAAAAGAGCTTTGTTTGGAAGCATTGAGGTTGGCCTTGCTTTTAAATCAAAATACACTAACAGATTCTTTACAATTAAATGCTTTAATTGCCTTAATGTGTTTCCAAAGTTCAAGGCTCGAAGCCAGAACCGATCAGTTTGGTGATAGCATTTTGTATGAAAACCAGAATCGAGCATTGTGGGATCAATCTCTGATTGATAAGGGAAATTATTTTCTAGTAAATGCCTGCGGAACTAAAGATAGTAATCAGGTTACTAAATACCATTTGGAAGCGGGAATTGCCTATTGGCACACATCAAACGATGAACATAAATGGCAACATATTCTTCACTTTTACAATCAGCTTTTGGTAATTGAATATTCTCCCATGGCTGCCTTAAATCGCACATTTGCTCTTGCAAAAGTACATAGTTGTAAAAAGGCAATTAAAGAAGCCAGTAAATTAGGATTAGAAAATAACAGCTATTTCCATGCGCTGTGTGGTTATTTATATGCAGAAGAAGATATTGCTCAAGCAATTAATAATTATACTAAAGCTATAGAGCATTCAAACTCAGAATCGGAAAAGAAGACTTTGAAAAGGGAAGTGGGAAGGTTAATGACGCGATAATTAAACAAGGAATTTTTCAAAAGTACAGTAATCTCAAGTAGAAGCAGTATTTCTTTCTTTTATCATCAATTCAAAATACTCTTGAGTTCTTATAATTTTATTTTTGTCTCTTTCAGCTGGAGTAAATAATCCTTGTATGTAACTAGTTTCAAAAAAAGACAAGTCTTCAATAAGTAAAGACACTTCTAAATCTTTTTTATAATCGAGAGTAGAGTTTATGAGTTTAAATTCATTTTTCTCAAAGGCGAAAGGTAGGTCAATAATAAATAAATCAGTATAAACTGTTGATGTACCAAAGTCATTGCTCACTACTTTTGAACTTGGGTAATAATACCACCTAATATGGTTAGAAGATTATTTCCACGATCTTCAAAATTGTTTTCAATTGGCCAATATATATGCTCGAATTGATCTTCATAATAATAACTTAAATCCCAGTGTTGATCAGTATTAAACCTATGATTGAAGATAGATTTTCTTAACTGAATTAAGTCTCCTGCTTTTACATTGGGTATTTTGATCTGTCTATTTTGGAAATAACTCTCATCAATTATATTATTCAAAAGTTCTTTCGCAGAAATGTTATTCTGTTCTAGATATATTTCAATTGAGTTATAATTTGATGTTGTTTGTATGAATATGAGCCAAAAATGAGGTTCTAAATCTTGTTTAGTTTTAATTCTTGAATATGGTGCTTCTATAATTTGGTTACTATATTTCTGCTTAAATCGAATATGAAAGCCATGAGTATTACCTATCCATTTTGACTTTTCTGTATAACTCATAGAAGAATATCCCATCAACTTATCACATAAGTGAATATAATCTTGAATTGATTCTAATATAAGTTCCTCTAAATTCAAGTCAGAAAATTAGTAAACCAAACAGACCAGCCATCACTAGCCTGTTTGGTTTTGTTATTTACCAAGCTTTGTTAAGCACAAACTTATCTTTTAATCTAATATCTTCAGAAGAGGCTCCTACCATCACTTCAAAATCACCTGGTTCAACTACCCATTTCATTTTGCGATCTAGTAATTGTAGATCTTTTCCAGTTAAGGTAAAAGTGAGATGTTGTTGTTCTCCGGCTTTTAAGTTAATTCTTTTGAATTTTTTAAGCTGTTTAAGCGGTGTTACTGTTGAGCTCACTACGTCTTTCAAGTACAATTGAGCCACTTCGTCACCATCTATATTGCTTGTGTTTTTCAAATCAAAGCTGATTTCAACTGATAGCTCACTTTGAGATTCATTTGGGGTAATTTTTAAGTTGCTGTACTCAAAAGTAGAATAACTTAATCCGTGTCCAAAGCTGTAAAGCGGTTTAGAATCCATCTCTACATAATTGTGTTTTACAGGAGGTTTTGCATTGTAATATACAGGCAATTGACCGACATATTTAGCAACCGAAATTGGTAATCTACCAGCCGGATTGTAATCGCCAAATAAAACATCAGCAATTGCATTACCACCTTCTTGTCCTGGATACCAAGCATCTACAATGGCAGAAATATTTTCAGCAGGCCAGTTAAGGTTTAATGGTCTACCTTTTATCAATACCAAAACAACTGGTGTTCCTGTTGCTTTAATTTTTTTAAGAAGCTCTAACTGCTTACCTAATAAACCAAGTGTAGCACGGTCGTAACCTTCGCCGCTTTCCATATCGCTAATCACTTCGCCTTCTTTGCTGTCACCAACAGTTGCTGCACCAGTATCAATGTATTTGGTTTTAAAGTCACGTGCACTAGATCCACCTAAAACAACTACAGCTACATTTGCTTTTTTGGCAGCAGCTACAGCTTCATCAATTTGTAATTGCGTAGTATCGCGAATGGCAGTTCCTTTTACATAAGTAACCTCGGTATTTTTTCCTACTTTGTTTTTAATACCTTCTAAAACTGTAATTATGTTTTCGTCTGCTTGAGGTGCAGTGTAATCGCCTAATTGGTTGTAGATATTATCAGCATTTGGCCCAATTACAGCAATATTTTTTAAATCCTTTTTAAGTGGAAGAAGGTTTTCATCATTCTTTAAAAGCGTAACAGCTTGTCTAGCTACTTCACGTGCTAAAGTTATGTGCTCTTCATTTCTTACAGATTTTGCTACGTTTTTAGTATCAACATAAGGATTTTCAAAAAGCCCCATATCAAACTTTAAGCGTAAAACATTCGCTACTGCTCTGTCTAACTCTTCCATACTTACTTTGCCATCTTCAACAGCTTTGTTGAGCGCTCCACCAAAACCATTACCACCAAGGTCTGCATCAAGTCCTGCATTTAAAGCCTGAGCAGCTGCATCTGCTGAAGTAGCTGCCACATGGTGACTGTGTTGAATCCCTTCGATACTACCAAGGTCAGAAACGATGAAACCTTTAAAGCCCCATTGTCCTCTGAGTACATCTGTCAATAAGTGCTCATTTGCAGTACAAGGAATTCCATCAATGGCATTATAAGCAGTCATTACAGAAAGTGCTCCTGCTTCCACCGCATCTTGAAAAGGAGGGAGGTAAGACTCAAATAATTCTCTCTGCCCAACACTAATACTATTACCATTGTGTCCACCTTCTGGAACTCCATAAGCAGTAAAGTGCTTCAAAGTTGAAACTACGTGCTTTCCGTCTTTCAAATCATCACCTTGAAAACCAGTAACTACTGCTTTTCCCATCGTTCCATTTAGTACAGGGTCTTCACCATAAGTTTCTTCAACACGAGACCAGCGAGGTTCTCTCGCAAGGTCTAAAACAGGACCATAACCAACATGTGCTCCTTGTAAACGTGCTTCTTGAGCAATGGTAGAAGCCATTTTTTGTATCAATTCAGGATTCCAAGTGCTGCTTTGCCCTATTGAGGTAGGGAAAACAGTTGTACCAATAGCCATGTGACCATGTGCACATTCTTCTGAAAGTAAAATCGGAATGCCTAATCTTGTATTTTCAATTACATATTTCTGTAATGCATTGGTTGCTTTTGCTGCTTGTTCTGGTGTAAGACCAGTTTCTAAAGTTTTTCTAGTCCAAGGGTCTGCACGTAAAGTCGCCCACAACATACCGATATGTCTCTCTTGAACTGCTTTTTTGAATTGCTCACTGGCATCTACTTTTTTGCCATCTTTTGCATACATTTCCCAGCCTAGGAGTGTTAGCAGCTGGCCTACTTTTTCTTCCAGAGTCATACGACCTATTAGGTCGGCGACTCTTTCTTCAGTTTTCAACTCTGGATTTTTGTAAGGAGGAATGTCCTGAGCTGAAACCCAATTCGCCTGGCAAAGCAGGGCGATGTAAATAGTTAATGCTTTTAGCGTTAATCGAAGCTTATTCATTTAAAATAAAATGTTATTAATTAATAGGTTGAAAAGCAAAGTTATTAAAAACAGATTTTAATTAATCGATTATAAAAAATGTATGATGCTAAATCTGGAAATTTTTAACCTGATAGCTATAGGAAAAATCGTTTTCTAAGTACTTATTCTTATAAAATTTTTAAAAGAAAATATAACGGGTGAGGTTTGTTATAAGCTCTTAAATAGATAGGTGCTAATATTTGTCTAGATAAAAATGAAGATTATAATTTATCTCCGAATTTTGTAAGTTCATTAAAAACAGGCGCTAATTGTTTGCCCAAGTTTGTAAGCGAGTATTCAGTTCTTTTTGGGTACTCATCAAAATCTTGTTTTTGAATTATGCCATCGTCGAGCATTTCTTTTAATTGTTGGGTTAGTGCTCTTTTGGTAGCTTCGGGCAAGCCTTCTTCCATATCTTTCAATCTCAAATTAGATTTTAATAGACCGCTCAATATGGCTGGGTTCCATTTCCCAGCAATTACATTTAGTGTTTTTTCTATAGAGCAATCGCTTTTTTGAGGAGTTTTACGCTGATATTGGCTCATGTTAATTCGACTCTTTATAAACTAGGAGATACTAACTTTATAATGCTAATTAAGAAATAAAAAAGGTCTCAGTTTAAACTGAGACCAAAAATAGAAAATTAAGCTTAAAGATTTTTCTAGATTATTATTAGTTAAGTGTCCTCAACCAATTTATTCCTTCATTAGTAGATTTAAATGTAGTTACTACACCAGAAGCGGGTATCGCTTTTTTAGCAGATAGTTGGGCAAATACATTTTGGGAGAAAACCCAAGCAAAATGTTCTAATCCAGATTTTTCCATTTCAGGAAACCATTCTGTTGCAACCCATTCAGTCGCATATTGCCAAGGGCCAGTAACATGAGTATTATCATTCAATACTTTAGAGCATTTTTTTGATTTAAGTACCTCAAGCATTTTGTTACAGCCATCTTTTACTTTTTCGGTACTTTGGAATCCGATCCAGTTACAATAGAGGATATTTTCCGAAGGATTGTAACTAAGTTCAAAGTTTTTCTCTTTTAGAATAACTTCATTGTTTGATACATCAAATTGATTCATAAGCTGAAAGATTAATTTTAAATGCCTATATATTGGTAATTAAAATAGGAATGCTTCTACTCAAAAATTATTATTTAAATAATTAACTATAGCTACTTTTTACTAGTAAAAACTTCGATTTCGGCTCAAATTGAAGGGATATTTGCTTCTTTTTAAAAGAAAAAAACCATTCTGCAAAGCTGCAAAATGGTTTCAACATTATGATAGAGAGCTAGTTAATAATGGTGGATGCATTAGTTCCACCCACCACCTAAAGCACGGTAAATATTTACCATTGCATTCATTTGTTGCATTTTGGTTTCAATTAGCTCAAATCGAGACTCTAGTGCATCACGTTGAGTCAATAATACTTCCATATAATCTGCTCGGGCTGATCTGAATAAATCATTAGAAATATTAATAGACTGTGTTAGCGCTTGCACTTGTTGCTCTTTCAAATCCAAGCTGTTAGCTAGGTTATTGATATTTGAAAGCTGATTAACAACCTCTATGTAAGCATTCAAAATTGTTCTCTCGTAGTTGTAAACGGCTTGTATTTGCTTGGCATTAGCATTGTAATATGCAGCTTTAATTGCATTTCTGTTAATCAAAGGTCCTGCAACATCGCCTGCTAGCGAATACAAAATTGATTCAGGTGCTTTTACTAAATAAGTCGCATCAAAAGCATTCAATCCTAAACCTGCAGAAATTCCCAAAGAAGGGTAGAATCTTGCTTTAGCAACGCTAATATCAATTTTAGCTGCTTCAAGTTCCAGTTCTGCTTGTCTAATATCCGGACGGTTTGCTAGTAATTGAGCTGGTAATCCAGCTTTAATGGTATCTGGCACCAGATTAATAAAAGAATCTGAGTCTCTTTCTATTCTTTGTGGAAACCTACCAATTAAAAAATTAATTCTATTTTCAGTTTCTACAATTTGCTGTTGAATAGTGTACTGAAGGCTTCTAGTACTAAGTACTTGAGCTTCGAATCGACGTACAGCCAACTCAGTAACTTTTGCAGCTTCTTTTTGTAGTTTCACAATTTTGAAGGCATTGTTCTGAATCTCGATGTTTTGCTGTACAATTCTTAACTGATTGTCTAATGCTAATAACTCGTAGTATGAGTTAGCAATTTCTGCAATCAGATTAGTTATCATAAAGTTTCTGCCATCTACAGTAGAAAGGTATCTGGTATAAGCGGCTTTCTTTGCATTACGCAATTTGTGCCAAATATCCACTTCCCAAGTAGCATAAGCGCCAATCATAAAATCTCCAAGTGGTTCAGGAAACTCTCTTCCATCAATCTCAAGGTTTTCTTCTACTGAACCATCGCGAGTATACTGAGATACTTTATCTACACCTGCACCTGCTCTTACATCAACAAATGGTAAGTATTCCCCTTTCTTTTCTCTTACTTCATTTTTAGCTATATCAATCTCCTGAAGCGTAATGTTCAGTTCCTGATTGTTTTTAAGCGCAGTATCAATAAGAGCAGAAAGGTAAGGGTCAGAAAAATATTCTTGCCAGTTTACACTTGCCACGTTTGTTGAGTCCTGCGAGTCTGAATAGCTCGCAGGAGTTGAAGTATTTGCAGTTTTATTAGTTAGAGTAGGAGTACAGGCACTAAAAGCCGTTAGCATACAGGCTACACCTAAATAATGCTTTAATTTTATCTTAATCATTGTTATACGTTCGTTTTATGGTGATAGGGTTCTTCAGACAAAGGCTCGTCATACTCATCCCTGATCAGTTTTTTGCCATCTGCTAATTTTCCGAATATATAATAGAGTCCTGGGATAATGAGTACCCCGAATATGGTTCCGAATAACATACCACCAAGAGCAGAAGAACCAATTGTTCTGTTACCAATAGCGCCTGCACCAGTTGCTATAATCAATGGAATCAAACCAGCAATAAAGGCGAAAGATGTCATCAAAATAGGACGGAAACGCACTTTAGCACCTTCAATTGCTGACTCCAATACGGAGGCTCCTTGCGATCGCTTCATTACAGCAAACTCTACAATTAGTACGGCGTTCTTCCCAAGTAGACCGACCAGCATGATGAGACCAACCTGTGCGTAAATATCGTTTGATAGCCCCATAAACTTCAGCAACATAAACGAACCGAAAATACCAACTGGTAGTGAAAGCAATACAGCTAATGGTAAAATGAAACTTTCGTACTGAGCGGCAAGTACCATGTAAACGAATGCCAATACAATTAAGAAGATGTAAAGTGATTCATTTCCTCTGTTAGCCTCATCGTAAGAAAGACCTTCCCATGCAATATCGTAACCTTTAGGTAGCGTTTCTTGAGCAACCTCACGGATAGCTGTAATAGCATCGGCAGTTGTATAGCCTGCTGCTGGAAGCCCCCTGATAGCTGCTGAGTTGTACATGTTATAGCGAGTTACCTCGTTAGGCCCTTGTTTTTTCTTAATCTTCATGAATGATGAATAAGGCACCATTTCTCCTTCTTCATTCTTCACAAACAAGTTCAATACATCTGATGGAAGTCTTCTAAATTCTGGGGCAGATTGAACGTAAACTTTAAAGAAACGACCGAATCTAATGAAACCCTGCTCGTAAGTACTACCAATTAAGATGTTTAGGTTTTCCATTGCTTTACCGATAGAAACACCTTTTTGCATCGCTACTTTGTTATCTATCTCTAATTCGTATTGTGGATAGTTTGCTGCGAAGAAGGTAAATAAACCAGTAAGCTCTTTACGCTTGCGGAGGTTATCTAAAAACTGCTGGTTAATTCTATCAAATTCTTGATAATCTGTACTAGTAGTTTTATCTAATAAACGCATTGAGAAACCACCTGAAGAACCGAAACCTGGTACAGCTGGTGGCTCGAAGAATTCTACGATTGCACCAAGACCTCTTGATTCCTCTTCTAGCTCTTCCATGATTTCGGTAACGGTATGCTCACGTTCGGACCAGCTTTTTAAGTTGATCAAACATGTACCTGCGTTAGATCCTCTACCTTCCGTCATGATCTCGTAACCTGCCAAAGAAGAAACTGATTCAACACCATCTATCTCCTCACATATTTTCTGTAATGCTTGAGCTACTTTGTTAGTTCTTTCAAGTGTAGCACCTGGAGGTGTTTGAATAATCGCGTAGATAGTACCTTGGTCTTCGTTAGGGATGAAACCAGCTGGAACAACTTGGTTTACATATAAAATACCCACACTAAAAGTAACCAGAATGACGAAGGTTAACCATCTTTTGCTTACCATGTGTCTCAATACACCAGTGTACTTTCCAGTAAGCTTATCAAAGCCTCTGTTAAAGCTATCTATAGATCTGTTAAGGATATTTCTCTTTCTTTCTTTTCCATGATCGTTTTTCAGAATCATAGCACAAAGTACTGGAGTAAGCGTAAGTGCGATAATTGCTGAGATTACGATTGAACTAGCCATCGTAATTGAGAACTGACGGTAGAATGTACCAACAGGACCAGACATGAATGAGATAGGTAAGAATACTGATACCATTACCGCGGTAATCGCGATGATCGCACCACTAATTTCGCCCATTACTTCTTTTACTGCATTATATGGATTGAGATGCTTCTCTTCCATCTTCGCGTGGACGGCTTCCACCACAACAATCGCATCATCCACCACAATACCAATCGCCAGTACCAATGCAAAGAGTGTTACAAGGTTAATCGACATACCGAACATTTGTATCACGAAGAAGGCTCCAACCAACGAAACAGGTACTGCCAAAATCGGGATCAACGTTGAACGCCAGTCACCAAGGAAGATGAACACAACAATTGCCACCAATATAAATGCATCTCTTAGTGTGTGAACAACTTGTTCTATAGATGCATCAAGGAATTGAGAAACGTCATAACTAATTTTGTAATCAACGCCAGGAGGGAAGGTTGCTTCCATCTCTTTAAGGGTAGCTTTTACTTCATCAATTACATCACTTGCGTTACTACCATAGTTTTGCTTTAATACAATCGCAGCTGATGGGTGACCATCTAGGTTCGAATAGATATCGAAGAACTCACTACCTAACTCTACTTTTGCAATATCTCTTAAGTGAATACTCTCACCTTCAGCATTCGCTCTAATAATAATGTCTTCGTATTCTTCAGGTTTGTTGTACCTACCTTTATAGGTTAGTACATACTCTAATGATTGGGCTGATATACCAGAACTTTGCCCCAAACGACCTGGACGACCTACAATACTTTGTTCTGCTAGGGCTTCCATTACTTCATCTACAGAGATGTTGTAAGCTCTCATACGGTCTGGGTTTAACCACAAACGCATCGCATATCTTCTACTACCCAAGATTTGAGCTCTTGCAACACCCTTAATCCTTTGGATTTCTGGGATCATCTGAACATTGGCATAGTTGTATAAGAACTTCTCGTCCATATGTTCATCAGTACTGTATAAGTTTACGTACATCAACATACTTGGCTGGATAGGCGTAATTACTACACCTTCCCTCTGCACCAGTTCAGGTAATAGCGGCATTACCTGGTCGACTCGCGTCTTTACCCGAATTACTGCCAAGTTAGGGTCTGTACCCGGTTCAAAAATTACTCTAAGTGTGGCTTCACCAGCACTGGTAGCATCGGTGGCCATGTATCTCATACCCTGCACACCGTTAATGGAGTTTTCTAGTGTTACCAGAGTAGATTTAACTAATACGTCTGCACTCGCTCCAGGATATGCTATAAAAATATTGACTGTAGTTGGTGCAATTTGCGGAAATTGGGATATAGGCAGTTGCTGTATTGCCAATGTACCTGTAAAAACGATAATTACCGAGATTACAATGGCAAATACAGGCCTATGTATTATTTTACTAAACATTTCTTTTCTATTTAAGGATTCTTAAATTATTCTGCATACAGACTTAAGTCTGAAATTGCAGTCTTAGGCTCTACGAATTCATATTCTATTTCTTCATTTTCTCTCACAAGGCGTAGACCTTCAAGAAGGATTTTGTCATTCAATTCTAAACCTTCTTTAATGATGAAGAGGTGAGGCATTTCAGCAGCTACTTTTATGTGTCTCGATCTGATTTTGTTTTCTTCATCGATCACATACACATACAATTTGTCAAGAATTTCGAAAGTAGCTTTCTGTGGGATGATCATCGCATTTTTCATTGGGAATGTCATCTCAATATTACCAGTCTCTCCGTGTCTTAAGAGTCCTTTAGGGTTTGGAAATGTTGCTCTAAAAGGAATGTTACCAGTTTCGTTATTGAAGTCTGCTTCAATTGTTTCAACTAAACCAGTGTATTCAAAGAATTTATTATTAGGTAATTTTAATTTTACTTCGTCTAAATGGTCTTTTTCAACCTGTGCCTGATAGTCAAGGTATTCTGCTTCAGGAACGTTAAAATATACCCACATTTTACTGTTGTCAGATAAGTTTGTGAGTAAATCACCTTCGTCTACTAAGCTACCAAGTCTCACGTGGAAACGGTCAATAATTCCATCAAATGGTGCTTTAATTTCTGTAAAATCCAGATGAACTTGAGCTAATGATAACTCGGCTTGAGCTTTGTCAAATTTAGCTTTTGCCATTGCTAATTCATTAGGAGCTACAATGTTACTGTCGGCAAGTCTCTTTGTGTTTTGATATTCAATTTCTGCAAGATTTGCTTCAGCTTTTGCTTTTTGTTGCTCTGCTTCGTAAAGTCTTGGCATAACTTGGAAAAGAAGTCTTCCTTGTTTTACAAAGTCACCTTCATCAACAAATACTTTCTGCAAATATCCTTTTTCTTGTGATCTAATTTCAATATGCTGGATTGAATGTATTTGACATACATAATCTTTAGTAATGGCAGTATCCATTTTTATTGGGCTGGTAACCAAAAATTTGGATTCCTCCTCATGTAATTCTTTTTTGTGGGAGTTACAACTAGTGCTCCAAATCATGGTGCACAGGCTTAAAAGGATGAACGTTCTCTTCATCATGATTTTACTAAAAGGTTTCGTTAGTGAATTATTTTGAAATATGTATAGCGCATTTATTTTACTGTAAACATAAATCGTTGTGGACGTAGTTATCTTGTGCTGATATAGGAACGTTTTTACATTTTTTAAGTAATTCCTATACAGCTGCCATTATCAAACCTATAGAAGTTTGATGTTCAGTTAAATAATAAAATGATAATAGGGATAACGGTTTTTAAAGATATTGCGTCCGAAACATAACCCTGAAACAGTATCGTGTTACAGGTTGTTATACAGTATGAATTAACCAAGAAGATTAGTCAATTTTTACTTGCTACTAGGAGCAATGTATCAAATTCTGAAAACTTGCAATATGATAATATACCACCTATGAGATGAGATAAAGTATGTAAAGTGCTTGTAACAAGCTAAGTGGTTCTTTACGATATGAAAAAAGTATTCGGATTGAAGCGCAGAGTAGTAAGCAGCAGCAGAAGCATAAAAACTTTCTAAATGCTTTTTAACGTCAATCCTTTCGTCTTCTTCTTCCTCAACATCATTGTCTTCGATAATTAGTGTTTTCTCGGAACCTGCTGGGGAATTATTAATGATAAAAGCGTGGGGAAATTGCTCAGCATTTTCTAGACTATTATATTCTACCCCTGAAACACTTTCAACCTTGTCGGCGAAAGCACTCAAGTTGGCATATGCAGATGCCTGATTATATCCGCCTATTAGCAGAATGCAAAGGGGTAAATAATATTTAACTAGTGCTCTTATCATTATGAGTGTCAAAACTACATTATCATATGATTATTGTCAAATTTTAAAACCTAAATAATTGTAAATACGTATGAGATTTTTTTTAATAAATTCTTGATATTATGATAAGTTATTGAAAATCAAATAATTGAATATTCAACAAAGCTGTTTTTAGCAGTATTAAAATATGTTAAAAAATTATTAATTTTCCGAAATTAAGGGTATTTCACTCAAAAAAAATAAATTTTTCTTCTTCTCAAATCATTTCTACAGCTTATGTGGAGGTGCTTTTAAAAAAAGTTCCATCTCATTTCTAATCATTAGTGAATGCTTCCCTTTCACTTTTCTATATTAGGCACTCGAAAATTAGCATGAGCCAGAAATTAAATTTTTGGAGCGTAATTAATCGAATTGTCTTTTAATAATCAGCATTCATACTTATTATCTTTTGCTAAATTTCGACTTTTTAAATACAGCTTAATTTTATCAATTTACTTAACAAACAAA
>PBYL01000450.1 GCA_002729595.1 Thalassovita sp.
CAGAGCTTCACCTAAATCATAATAAACATTTCCTAGATTATTGTAACAAGTTGCTACTTTCGGGTGTTTGTCTCCATACACTGAAAGAGCTATAGCTAGGGATTGCTCATAGTAAAATAACGCTTTTTGCAAATCACCTAAATCATGATAGGCATTTCCGAGGTTATTGAGAAAAATAGAAAAAACCTCATTTTTTGTTGTGATTACTTTCTCTTTCCACCTTTCTAAATCCTCAAAGTAATCTACTATATCTACCAAAAATGCTAACTGTTCATGGTATAATAAATTATCTCTTAAGAATTTGGCATACCAGACTCCATATTTACATGCTCCTAATAATTCTTTAGATACTAAAGCATGATACACTGCTTCTTTCCAGAATATGTGAAGTATGGGTTGCTTTTCCTCTTCTAACTTTGTTAAATATTCATCATACCATTGATAAGCTTTTTGGTGGGTTTCAATTTGGACTGCTTCTCCCAATTTACTCCATTCCTGTTCTCTTATGATCGGTGTTACCCAATATACAGCTTCTTCTCCTGGTCTTATCTCGCCTTCCATTAAGGTTAAGTTTACTGCCTTTTCTACTAAACTTGTAGCTCCTAAGCTTCCATAAGCACTTAATGGCACTGCTTCTCTATAAACTGCTGCTTTTTGTAAGAATACTAAAAAATCTTCTCCTTCTATTCTTGCTAATTGCTCTGCTATCTTGGAGGCTATCAAGTATTCTTCTTGTTTGCTAGTCACTAACTCTTGCAAAATTCTTAACTCCTTTCCACTCTCTTTTTCTGCTATTTTTTCTAACCATTCTAACAGTCTTGGATTGCCCTTCCCTGCTTCCATATACAAAGCAGTATTTGGACTTTTATCAATACTTGTCAGCCCTTTTTTTTCTTCTCTAAACTGGCTCCTGTAAAGGACATTAAAGGTAAATGTAATAAATGCTCTCTACCCAAATCTTCGCCACTCACTTCTAATTTAAATGGATACCTACTTGTAATAACTACATTACTCTCTCCTTCTGTCCAATGAAAACAACTAAGGACTGATTTTACTAACTCTATAAATTCAGCCTTTACTTCATGTTCATCTCCTACTCTTTCTAAATTCTGTTCAAAATCATCCCAATAGATGATTGTAAGCAAGCCTGAAAATACATCTCTAAATAAAGCTGCTATTTTCTGTTCAAATGATACATCTCCATTATTTAATATATTAATACCTACTTCGATACCTTTTCTATTAAATAATTCCCTGAACTTTGCTAGCAAATCTCCTTTTTGGAGCTCTCCATGAAATACCAATAATTCTTTTTGTGAATGCATTCGTTCAATCAGCTTTCCCACCAAACAACTCTTACCTACTCCTGCTGGTCCATGTATCAATATTCCCAAGTTGTCCTCATCAAATCCTTTGAGTACTTTTAATCCTTGCTGTATTTCTCTCCTTCTGCCTATAAAGCCAAATTCTAATACTTTCACCTGTGTATTTTGGAGATGCTTATAAGTAGCTTGTCTTTTGTTCTTCTTTAGTTTTTGCCCTCTTGCTACCAAAGCTGTCAATTTGCTTCCATCTGTAAATACACGCATCAAGGGCCATGGATGATAAACCTGCTCCATCACTTGCCTTGCTCCTTGTATAGCAAAATCTATATGCTGACCTCCTGCCAGTAAACGATACATTTCTGCAGTAAATGCTGTGGCTCCTGTATCTGAAACTGGCAAACCCCAACCCAATACTATAGGGCAACCAAGTGCCACCATCTGATGTGCAAATGATTTTAAGCCTCCCTGAGTAGTAGAGGCGATACTTAATTTATCACTTTTGCCTGTTGAACAACCTGAAAGAAATAATATCTCTGGTACTGTATTTCCTTTGAGTACTTTCCATAATCTTTGAGGAGTTACCTTATCTAACTTGCCCAACTCATCTTCCATATAAAATACTGGACCTAATTTAGGATCTATTCCTGCATGACCACTCAGATGTACTATATCTACTCCACCAAACTCAAAAATAGTATTTTCTAATCCCTCTAAACTCCCAGAATCCTCCACAGCCATATCTATCGGATACTTATCAATACTGTTTAATATCAACTCCTCTTCTTCTTCATAAGACAATGTAGCATCGTGTAAATCTGAAGGTGAACATGCCATAAAAATTAAATTTAAAGGCTGTTTTTTGGGTGTACGGGTTTTAAATTCATTACGAGTTTCTACCTGCCTAATAATGTGGCTATTGCTTCTTAAAGCAACAAAGCTATTGTTATTCAATAACTCCAAAGGCAAAGCATCTATCTCATAGGGTATATGAAAATAAAGATGCAATTCTTCTCCTTTTGAATAAGCATCCGTAATCAAACTTTGAAATAATCCACCACTCCCATTAAACAATTGCCATAAGTCTATACCAAGTTTTCTTCCTACACTCTCATCTCTTTTCCACCCTTCCATTCTACTCTCTTTCAAACAACTTTGAAGTGTCTCCTCCGACAAATGATGGGATAATTCATCATTAATGTGAACAGTTCTTTTGTCTCCTATTATCTCACTGCCTATTTCAATTTTTATCTTCATTGGATTCGGAGTCTTCTATCGAAGAAATGAGCTTTTTTACATTATCTTTGGTTATATTATCAGAAACTTTAGTAGCTGTTTTTTTAGCTAATTCATAGTCTAGTTCTTTTTCAGTCGCTAAATCAATGAGCTTTTTCTCAATTTCTAGCCGTTTAAGTGCTACAGCTGCCATTCCCAATTTCACCCATTCTTTTAGTTCTGGAAGAATAATAGGAATACCTTGAAATACTAAAATAGTAGCTATAGTTTCCCATCCTACAAACTTTTCATCAGAAGCGCTATCAATTTCCACATCTTTAACTATTCTTTCGGCAAATTCATTTAAATATGTTTGGCTCATTAGTTTATACAATTAAAATTAGTAAATGAAACTTAGTTATTATTTCATTTATTACCAATACATTTGTATCCAATCTAATTAAAACTAAGTTTTAACCAATTCTATTCATTGTCTCAAAAGCTGCTTTCCATTTTCTTGATTAACTGATACTTGCTTTTCACTTCTGCTTTGTTGTACAAATTGGCAATATGTTTCTTTACAGTTGCGTCGGCAATACAGAGTTTATCTGCAATGGTTTTATAAGATTTACCGGAGATAATATCCTTGGCTATTTCTTTCTCTCGGGCTGTAAAACCAAACTTTTCGCAATTATCATTAAAGTTATTTTCTTTCATCTCTCTCCAATCAAGCTTTTCATTATCGGCCTTATTGTTAGAATTTATACTCTTGTAAACTTGGTTAATTAGCGCATTTCTTTGTTTATCGAAAGTATTGAGAATAGACTTTATTTTTTGATTCACCTCATCTATTTTAAAGGGTTTCTCGATATAGTCTATTGCTCCCATTTTAAGCCCATTTAGCTTCGTGTTTTCATCTGATTTAGTAGTAAGAAAAATAAAGGGTATATGTCTATATCGCTTTGCACCTGCTACATATTTATATAATTCGTAGCCATCAATAACATCCATCATAATATCAGATATTATTAAATCAACTGAAATGTTAGTATCCAGTTTTTCAAGTGCCATAGCACCATTAGTAGCCACATACACATTATAAAACTCAGAAAGCTTATTACTCATAAAATTTAGCAATTCCAGATTATCCTCTACTATCAAAATACTAGGTCGGTCATCATCATAGACGATATCTTTTACATCAGGCTTGTCAACATCTACTGAGATGATGTTTTTTGTTGGAATCGTAGCATGATACTCCCCACCCTGAAAACTATGTCGATAAAAACAGATGGAAAAAATAGCTCCTTCACCTATTTCACTTTTAACTTTTATTTCACCATCTACACTTTTAACTATCTGTTTCACAATAGATAGCCCCATGCCCATACCTTCATTATTTCTTTTTCTGGTATTTAGCTGAAAATAAGGTTTAAAAATGTTTTTGAGATCGTATTTTCTTATACCTATCCCATGATCTTTTACAGAAAAAATCACTTCGTGGTTTTCGGCTTTTAGTAACACTTCAATTTCACTTTCTTCATAAGAGTACCTAATTGCATTTTCTATCAAATTGTTAATCACCCTTTGGAATGCACTTGGATCAATGGAGATAAATAATTCATCTTCTATACAATCTAATATTTTAATCCCTTTCTTAGCAGCCATTGGTCGAAATAACTCAATCGTACTATTTAGAATTTCTGTGGCACTAGAAACTTGCTGATGGTTGTAGACATCTATTCCTTTATTAAATTTCTCTAAATCAAAGAAATTAATAACATCTCTAGCAATCTTTTTGATGTTTTTCTTCATTACCTCAAACTCTTTATTAGAGCCATATTTCGCCTCATATTGTTCCATATAAATTAATGCTAAAGTGAGCGGAGACTTTAACTCATGAGCCAAGTTTATTAAAGTATTCGTTTTCTGGTCGAGTGTCTTTCTTAGCTCCTCTGTCTTTTCTTTTACCATTAATTTCAATTCTTCATTGCTTTTTTCTAGAAACTCCTTGTGCTCTCTATATTCCTTTTTTGATGTGTAAATGCTAGTTCTCACATAAGAGAAAGACATAATTAAAAAGCCGATATTTGTAAGAGAATGTTCAAGCACTTGAGAACCTTCGAAGTAAGTAACTACTGGCATAGACATCCAGAATACCATACTGATGTAAACCGTTATCAAACTTTCTTTAAAGTAATTTCTATCTTCAATATTTTCCACCTCAGCATATCTTCCCTTAAAAGCCTTGCCTGCAAAAATGATAAATGCCACTCCATAGAAAAATGGAACAACTACTACCAGTTTATTGAATAACTCGAAGTTGCCAGTAATGGAATAAGGAATTGCAAAGAGCAATATATACGGTAAACCTATAAAGTAAAAAGCACCCTTAGTGGCTATAAATTTCATGCTTTCTAATTGAAAGTATTTATACACATAATAGGCAAAGAAGATACTCATTACCACACCAGTTAAATAAGAAATTACATATTGAAAGATAACTGGCAAAAAGAATCGCTTATCTGGAAACAAGCTACCAGCCAGATTATAGCATATTAAAAGTATGAGTAGTATTAAATACCATTTCCGCTTATTGTCAGATGGTCGCTGTAAATAATGGATTGAGATATAGAACAATATCACCACCTCAATAGAGGTGATGATAAATGTCACTATATGCATTTCGGTGTTAAAAACCTGCATAGCTGTGAAACTTAGATAGTGAAATAGTGAGTTTATATATTGTTACGATTGATGTATGAACATCTAATTTTATGATTCCTCTAACCTTAACAGATAGAGATTATGATCAAATTGTAACTCTTTGTATACAACAAAGTTGTTCTTCTCATACCAAGGAACATTGTCTTTCATAGAGGTTTCAAGCAGAACTGGCAAAGTCAATTGTTTTGCCTTTTTTCTAACTTCTTCTAGTAGTTTTGTACCCAAGCCATCTCCCTGTTGGTCTGGATTTACGCCAATATACCACAAATAAATATAATCTTGGTAAGGGTAGTTATCTTTAATTGCACTTTGTCGGCTTAATACCTTTTTTACATTTTTAACTCCAAAGCAATTGAACAAGGCATCTATATCCCATAAGATTGATTTTACCGTAGTTTTTGCTTTTGCAGAATACTGTAGTAAAACACATGCAGAATTTGAGTCATTTATCCAGACTTCTCCAAATTCGAGGCATACGTTAAAGGAGTATTCCATTAAGTTTCTGATGTACTTCAGTTTGTTATTTTGCGATTTGATAACATAGTTAACACTGACATTGTCTTCGAATGAGTTTGTAAGAATATCCAAAACAACATCTTTGTCTTTTTTAGTAGCTAGTCTCATGGATTCAAAAATTTATTCTTCACTTGTTTTTTATTAATTATTTCTGATATTTCATTAATATTCTCTTTGATAAATTGCTCTAATAAGTAACTAATAAATGTACCAATTTTTAGTTGAGACGAAGATTTTAGCTTTTTAAATACTTCGTGAATCTCTCTATCAATATATACTGCTTCTGTTAGTGAAAACTCCTGTTTGTTTGATGCTAATATTTGCTTTAACAGCACTTCTATTGAAGTATCTGTTTTAATTACTTTATTATTTTTCTTTACTTCAGTCTCTTCTTTTATCTCTACTGCTTGTACTTGCCTTTCTCCATTTTTAAGCCTGTTAGCCAGATCTTTTATGTCAACTTTCTTCTTCATATTTTACTTGCATGTAGTTGTTGTAAATAAAATCGTAAGCCTTTAAAGCTTGGTGTTTTATATCTGTTGGAATGCTAAAAGTATCTACTCGTTGAAAAGCTACCCTATCAGAAATTTCTGGTGCAATATCACCAAATACCCTTAACTCCCTATTGCTCTGCTCTTTGGTGATATAGTTCACTCCGGCTTTTAATCTATTAGGAAGAAAAACCACTGGTACTTTAGGATTTAAATGCTTTACTACCTGTGCAAATACATGTGTTGCTCTAAAAGTTTTCTTATCATAAGAAAAAGGTGTGATGATCAAATCTGCCTGTTCGATCACTGGAACCAGGTTATCATCATCCATCTTTCCTGGTAAGTCTATTACTACTGGTATATCCACATCTTTTAATTTGTTCATCACATCCGTTGAATTTGCCAAGTCTACATCTACCACTTCGTACAAACTTTCATTATCAAAAAGATCACGGTCTTCATCCCAAGTACTTTTAATCGTACTTTGAAAATCCATATCTATCACCAGAATGCTTTTTCCTTTTTCAAGACTCAGATAATTAGAGAAGAGAATACAGTGGGTTGTCTTACCTGCTCCCCCTTTTTGATTTGCCACAACAATTTTCATAACTCGTAAGTATTTTTAAATAGATTGCTGCCTTCTCTTCCTTCTATCTTTATTTTCATAAAGATTGGCACTTGCCAAAATATCTAAGAATGCACCCAACCTATCTGGTACATTTTGTTCATTTATATATTGGTCAAACTCTTCGCTCGACTCAATGTTTATTTCATTTTTATCATACTCTTCGAAATCAAAGTTATTTAGCAATAAGTCTTTTTCAATTTTGATGAAAACCTTCTCTTCATCATCGAGAACAAATCTTTGATTGTTATAGTCCACAAATCTTAAATTGGCATTTTCTAATGTCTCATTTGGATCACTTGTCTGGTTTATATTATTGATTATTTGATGGTAGTATTCACGTCTTTCATTATTATCTCTATTGTTAGTCTGTAAATCTTTTTCATTGATGTAGAAAGCCTTGGCTAATGCTTTTCGCTCTTCTTCTGTACTAAATTTATATTGCCTTGCTGCAGCTACCCTATCATTGTATTTCAAAACTTTTAATTGAGGCTGAGGTATTTTGAAGCTTTCTTTCAATCCTTTAATTGAAACTACTCCACGAGTATCTACTTTTACACCAAGTTTAGCAAGCTCTTGTTTTACTGTTTTAAAATTGCTGTTTGACATATCCAACTCATTCAAATACTGCTTTGCCATTTTTAATTTTTCTTGTGGATTCGCATTATCTAATAGCAAACTCATCTTCATTACCTGTGAACCCTTAATCACTTCTTTTTTTGAGTGATCAATGATCGTATAACCATAAGGTTTATTTTGCCCCTTAGCTGAATGAAATACGATATCTATCCCAAATTTCTTTTTCATAAAATCCACAAGCTCTTGCTGACTTAATCCCATTTTATATTTCTGGAAAATCTCATGTAGTTGTTTAATCCTTTCCTTGGGAGCAACATAATTTTTTATGTATGCCTCAATATTTGATTTAGGAGATTGACCTTGAACATTGCCAAATTTGATTATACTTAGCAGATCATCGTTCTCTGATACTTTGTAGCCTTGTAGTTCAAGTAATAGTTTAAACTGAGCGATGGTAGAGAAGTTATATTCCATACTTTCTTTTAAAGCTTCAGTAACCATATGCTTTGGGTCTTCACCCAAAATCTTTTGAATCGCTTTTTGAGATCGTATTTTCTCAAACGAATCATTTACTTTTTTACCCTCTTTATTCACCCTTGTAGAAACTACATGTATATGATTGTTCTCCGTATCTGAATGCGCATAAATTAAATATGGATTCTTGGCATAGCCCATCTCCTGCAAATATTTTTCAGCAATGTCTTTTAGTTCTTGGTGAGAATGTAAATGTCCTTTAGTACTGATAGTTATATGGAATTGTTTGTTCTTTACATTTGGGTTTAATTCAGCTACCAATTTCATGTAGTTGATGTAATCGGCTTTTTTTGCTTCATTTACTCCAAGCATCATTCCTTCAAAGTTTTTTGCTGTAAGCAGCTCACTTACTCCTTTATCGTTTTTTCTTTCACTATAATCTACTCCCTCAAAGTTTGCTGCTGATTTCAGTATTTTAATTATCACAGTTTAAAAAATGTATACTCAGACATAAGCAAATAAAATACCTAAAATCAATTATGAAACATGAAATTTAGAATATCTAAAATGAAATATAAAATTGATAATTTATATTTTATACTTTTCTGATTACTGATCTTAAAGTAGAAATTAGCTCATTTCTGGTCTTTAAATATTCTGCCATTACCTGATTAAAATCTTCTACTACTTCTGGTTTTAACTGATCATTTTTAACCATACTATTGCCATGTTTCGCAATCTGGTTAATGTTGTTGCCAACACGATTAATCTCCCCTCCGATTGTATCGAGCTTTCTTAATAGCTCCACTGGGTTAACCACATTGATCTTCTTTTTAGGATTTACCAAGCGCTTTCTTAAATAGGCTGCAAACTTCTTCATTCCAGATTGTTCGAAGTCTGAGAAAACAGCATCGTATTCTTTTTTGGTTAAATAGGTTTTTGCTGGATATTCTAATTTCTGGGAAGCATCTACTCTTTTTCTACCTCCTATACCCTTTCTGTTTGTTTCCATCATTTTATCTTCAATTTAAAAACAAGTTGCGCAGTTTTTATTCTTTTTCTCCCTTTAGGGCAAGATCGTTATTTAGAAAAAAACGGGAGTTTTTTAGGCTAAAAAACACATCTTGCAATGACACCTGCGGTGTCTTATAACACAAGGGAAATAGACAGATTTCCATCCATATTTACAAAACAAAAGCCCTTCCAGTTATAGTGGTTTTGAATTGAGTTTTATTGGGTTAGGGTGTGATAATATTAGAAAAGTGAATCGCTTTTTGAAAGTTAATTACAATAAAACATTTATTAAAAAGCAAAAAATACATTTTTAAATAGACTAAGTTTAATATTACATCCCAATATATTCACAGTTAGATTTTTCACATTGGTAAAACTGTTCCTCTCCTCTATATTCTATTTTCCCCCATCCTGCACCATTTATATAAAAATTAAAAATAGTGTCATTTTTAAATAATTCGCCATTAATTCCGCACGGAAAATAACTAAGTGAATTGATTTCATAGGATGAAGTTTTAGTGCTATTCATGAAAAAATTTTCAATTTGAGTATTTGATAACTCCCATAATTCACATGCCTCCTTTATAGTAACATCATCAATTTGAGAATCTAATACAATCTTCTCATTAACATGAATAATTTTAATTGTAATCTGATAATCGAAATTACTTAGTTTTAATAAGGTTAAGATAAAAAATGTGTAAATACTCATGTTATGATCTAATATTGATTTTTTAAAAGTTAAAACATAAAATTTATATTTTACAATTTAGATTTAATCATCTAAAATAGACTATGTATTTGAATGAGAGTAAGAGAATTTTTAAAATAATCACGGTCATAATATTCATTCATATTGCTGACATCATTAGAATCACTATCATAGGTGTTAATAGCCTTTGAGTAAAATGTAGTAATTTCTCCTCTTTTACTTTTTTAGATTGCTGTATACCTACAACTTTGTTAGGTTATTTGAAAAATATAAATAACTATTCTTGACATCTCGTTTATATTTAAATTGAGATATAATATGATTATTAAAAAAAATCATCATATTTAACCTAAAAGAGTTTGAATAAATGAAACAAAGAATTTTTTTATATGCTAAAAATTTTAATCATATTTTTTTTAATTAACTTTTCTTTAAATCATTTCTTGATTGCTCAAAAGAAAAATGTGGCAGTTTTTAGTTCATTAGATATGGCTAATACTAATATGAGTAGTGTTTTTAGAGAAATTTTAAGTGAGAGAATTTCAAAAGTAGATTCATTCCAAGTTGTTGAGAGAGAATTAATAGATAAAGTATTAGATGAGTATAATTATCAAGCAACAGGTATGGTTGATGAAAATGACATAAGTGAAATTGGAAAACAAATAG
>PBYL01000451.1 GCA_002729595.1 Thalassovita sp.
AGAGCTCATCGAGATCTTTCGATTGACTATAAGTTCCAAAAAATGTCACATTTTCGGCCGGCTGGCAGCCCTTCGAGGTGTGAAAATCCATGTTCCCGTGCGTTTCAACGGAAAAGGAACATGCCACCGTGACCGGAACATTCTAAAAGCTACGATTTCACACATTACCAGCAACTACAGCAAAAGTAGTTACGCTTCCATCAATCCCGCCATACACAAACTCACCAATGTATTCCTGATATTTTTCAAGAATAACACCGCCTTTGTGAAGTTTGTCTTCAGATTTTACATCCATTTGTGTTGAAAGAATTGTTTACCTAACACTTAAAAATACGGATGAAAACAGAGATAAAAAACAAAAAAGAGACTAAAGAATCTTAAATTTAACCTTTCTAAATTAGGGAATATTCATGTATTTATGAGTTTGTAAAGAGACCTTCCAATGTGGTTTTTCTTTAACATACTCAATTATTTGAGGGAGCATTTCTTTCTCTTTATCCCACTCAGGTTGTAACAACAACAAACAAGAATCATTTACCTGATCTGCATATTGCTCTGCCCACTTAAAGTCTGATTTGTTATAAATAACTACCTTAAGTTCGTTGGCTTGTGGAATAATTTCTGGAAGCGCCTTTTTAAATTTTTTAGGCGAAAGTGTAATCCAATCTAGTTGCCCAGATAATGGATGAGCACCTGAGGTTTCGATATGCGTTCTAAAACCGGCAGATTTTAATTTGGAAGTGAGCTCTGATAAATCGTGCATCAAGGGCTCACCTCCGGTAATTACAGCCAATCTGGCTGGATGTTTCTTGGCTTCTTCAACAATATCATTCACAGCAATTTGCGGATGCTTCTCCTCATCCCACGATTCTTTTACATCACACCAAAAACAACCTACATCGCATCCTGCCAAACGGATAAAATAGGCTGCATGTCCGCTATAAGCCCCTTCTCCTTGTATGGTGTAAAATGCTTCCATTACTGGGAGTGTCGACTGTTTTTCAAGTACCTGCTGTTCCTGAAATTGTTTCATAATATTATTTTAACTTTCTAAACCCTGTCTTCTTTGAGCAGAGATCAGCGTATTTTTTAACAAAGATACGATTGTCATTGGTCCTACTCCACCCGGAACTGGAGTAATAAAGCTGCATTTTTCTGCTACTTCATCAAACAATACATCACCCTTAACAGCATAACCTCTCTTTTTAGTTGCATCTGCAACTCTGGTTGTTCCTACATCAATCACTACAGCACCTTCTTTTACCATGTCTTTTGTGATAAAACCAGGCTTACCCAAAGCAGCAATCAAGATATCAGCACGAAGCGTTTCTGCTTTTAAATCTTTGGTTCTGCTATGTGCCATTGTAACTGTACAGTTACCAGGATTACCTTTTCTAGACATTAATAATGTCATTGGAGTTCCTACGATATGGCTTCTACCAACTACTACACAATGCTTACCAGAAGTCTCAATATTATAGTGCTCTAGTAATTGTAAAATACCATAAGGCGTCGCTGGTAAAAAGGTTGGTAAACCTAAAACCATTCTACCAATATTGGTTGGGTGGAAACCATCAACATCTTTGTCTGGATTAATGGCTTCTGTTACTTTCTTTTCATCTATATGATCTGGCAATGGCAACTGCACAATAAAGCCATCTACATCGTCGTCTTCGTTCAATTCTTTTACAGTCTGAAGCACTTTCTCTTCGGTAACATCAGCATCAAATTGAATTAAGCCAGATTTAAAACCTGCCAATTCACAAGCTTTTATCTTGCCATTTACATATGTGTGGCTAGCTCCATCATTACCAACAAGTACTGCTACTAGATGTGGTGCCTTTCCACCTTTATTTAAGAGTTCTTTAACATCAACAGCAATCTGCTCTCTAATAGTAGCGGCTGTTTGTTTTCCATCTATCAACTGCATGAAATATCTGTTTTTTAAATTAAGGTGCAAAGTTAGAACTTTGAATTTTAAGATTGGCTTTTGGCTGATGAAATTATGTAAAGAGTGTTAATTTTCTAGCTAAAAAGATGTGGTTTGTAGATTTATTTAAAAATGAAAAATGCTATTGACAAAGATTGATTCTCTGCCAATAGCACTTAAATGTTTTGTATATGTGTAATTTAAATATGTCTATTTATTAAAGGCTGATGTTTATTGAGCTACTTCGTAATAAAAAACTGTGATTTTACTGTAATAGTAAGCCTGATGCATTTTTGTTTCTGAATCTAGGCCGATTAAAAGCCACATATTTCCGCCTGCATCTGTGCTAGCTCTCAAAAGGTTTCCACTGTTATTTCCTCTGGCTAAAGCTGTAGAAGCACGAGGCTCTGGCATCTGTAATGTTCCTAAAAATACCATGTCATCGCCAGCGTCTGTATTATTGCCTTTGTCTATATCCAATACTTTGGTTTCAAAGCCAAATTCAGAATCATCTGCATCAATAATAGTTGGTTCATTTTCAAAAACACCTGCTTTTACATGTACTTCCATATCGTCATCGTATGTAGTACCAGCAGCATCCAAATTTGATGCGGCTAATTCTATCTCTAACTCCACATCAAAAACAGTAGATGGACTTAACTCTCCAACCTGAATTTTTAAGAATGTAAAAGCCTCTCCAACAGAATCTACAAAACTTACTCTTAAAAGTGAGTCTTCTGTAGTAATCGAGCTTGGTACTTCAGCCATTTCTACAGTGTATTGTAGAGAATCTTCTAGGTATAAAGGATATTCAGTAATGCCATCTACCCAATCGTTTTGACCTCCACCAAAAGTATAGGCAAAGATAAAATTAGGATCATTACCCGTATCGCCAATATCTGTATCATCTATACAAGACTGGAGAAAGAATACTGAAAGTAGTAGTAATGAAATTTTCAAAAAAGTTTGCTTCATTTTAGTAAAAATTAAAATAGTTTCAATTGCAAAAACACCTATTGGCACTTTCTATCTTAATGAAGCAGAATACAATATTTATTGTTTTTCAGACCTTCTGAACTCTTCGCGGCTAACCAAAAAATTTCTTAACATGCCCCTGTTCATTTGAACAATTTCTCCGGTTTTCTCTGAAATCCCATATACTGTACTATCATTTGGGTAGATAGTCAGTTGATTGTTTCTGCTCTCATATAGATCATTCAGAGACACTACGCAGAAAGGTTGCGATTCGCTCAGACTATTTCTTAAATTTTCATTGTCTTCTACATAATCATCCACCTCAAAGTCTTGATATTGCTGTATGTAATTGTACAATTTTGCAGAATCTAACCTTGTAATTCCCTCTACTTTATAAAAAGCAGAATCGAAACTAACTGTTAAGCGGTTTTTAGGATCGCCTATATAGTTGATATCCAAAGATTGTAATGTTCTCCAAGTGGTGTATAAAACACGCTTGTCTCGCCATTCATTCTCATCGATATTGAATAACTCATAGATATTTACAAAATAACCAGGAATGTAAACTATGTAAGGGATATTGCCAGAAGCTGTTCTGGCGTAAGTTTCGTCTCCACTACCAGAAAGTTCATACTGGGTTACAATTTCATTATCTCTAAAAATCTTCACTCCAATTGAATTATTATCAATTAAGTTTTTTACTGTATCTAAACTGGCTTCTGGAACTGGTCTTTTAATTTCCATTCGCCCAAGTACGGCAAGAAGAGATTGTAAACGAGATGGCTGAACATCATAATTATCATTCACCCTCCAACGGCTAGGTCCTGTTTTAACCAACACATTTTCACCAACCTCAATGCGGTTGATACCCAGTGTATCGGTTAAAGTAAAACTACCTTGCTTTACAGAAAGAGTTGATGATTTATTTGTACTACTTAGTGAAAAAAGTACGGCTGATAGTAATACGATGTTCAGAACTACTAATAACTTGATTTTAGAAGTCATAATAAAAAAATTATGTCTCAAACAGTTGTTTGCTGCTTTACGCAAGTAAAAAGACACACAAAACAAGTATAAAGTTTGTAAATTACTGTAGGTTAATAGCTAAAAAATTACATAACGCTCGAAAAAGGTGTAAAATTTCAGCAATTCTGTGACAAAGTATATCTTTGCAAACTAAATTTTGCTTGGCCATACCTTTTAACCATTTACGGATCAGTTTCATTCAGGCCCTGCAGCAATAAAAACTTGATTTATGAAATTCAAAGAAGAGATAGATCGCAGAAGGACATTTGCTATTATAAGTCACCCTGATGCCGGTAAAACTACTTTAACAGAGAAATTACTTCTTTTTGGAGGTGCTATTCAGGTAGCGGGAGCTGTAAAGTCTAACAAGATTAAAAAAACAGCCACATCCGATTTTATGGAGATTGAGAAGCAAAGAGGTATATCTGTTGCTACATCTGTAATGGGTTTTGATTACCACGACCTAAAAGTAAATATTCTAGATACGCCTGGTCACCAAGATTTTGCCGAAGATACTTTTAGAACACTTACTGCTGTAGATAGTGTAATTGTTGTAATCGACGTAGCAAAAGGTGTGGAGATACAAACCGAAAAACTAGTTAAGGTTTGTAAGATGAGAGATACACCAATTATTGTATTCATCAATAAGCTAGACCGTGTAGGTAAAGATGCTTTTGATTTGATGGATGAGATTGAGCAAAAGCTAGGGCTTTCTGTAATGCCACTTAGCTGGCCAATTGGTATGGGTAATGAGTTTCAGGGAGTATATAATATATATGAGAAGAAACTGATGCTTTTTAGAGCGCATGGAAAGCAATCTGAAGAAGAAAGTCTAGAGTTTACAGATTTGAGCGATCCATTGCTAGAAGAATATGTTGGAGCTCGTGCGGCTAAAACTTTGAGAGAAGAAGTAGAAATGGTTACCGAAATCTATCCTGATTTCGAAAGAGAAGAATATTTGGAAGGACTTTTAACTCCTGTTTTCTTTGGTAGTGCCATTAATAACTTTGGTGTAAAAGAATTACTAGACTGTTTCGTAGAGATTGCACCATCACCAACCAACTCAGAAACTGAAGAAAGAGAAATTAGCCCTTACGAAGAAAATTTCACTGGCTTTGTATTTAAGATACACGCTAACATTGACCCTAAACATAGAAATAGGATTGCCTTCGTAAAAATATGCTCTGGTAAGTTTGAGAGAAACAAAAACTACCAGCATGTTAGATTAGGCAGAGCGCTTAAGTTCTCCAACCCTACTTCGTTTATGGCTTCTAAAAAAGAAATTGTAGATGAAGCATTCCCTGGAGATATTGTAGGTCTACACGATTCTGGAAACTTTAAAATTGGCGATGCTCTCTCAGAAGGTGAAGTATTGAAATTTAAAGGCATTCCGAGCTTCTCTCCTGAGCAGTTTAAATACATAGAAAACGCTGACCCGATGAAAGCTAAGCAGCTTAACAAAGGTATCGATCAGTTGATGGATGAAGGTGTGGCTCAGCTTTTTGTGAACTTGAGAAATGGAAGAAAGATTATTGGAACTGTAGGTGCACTTCAATTTGATGTAATTCAGCACAGATTGAAACACGAGTACAATGCTTCATGTCGTTGGGAGCCTATCAATTTGTATAAAGCTTGCTGGTTTACAAGTGATAATAAAGAGCAGTTGGCAACCTTCGATAATTACAGAGTAAGAATGATTGCGGAAGATAAGTATAAGAGAAGAGTATTTCTTACTACATCAGAATATGAAATTAGAATGGAGCAACAGAACTTCCCAGATATCAAATTTCACTTTACTTCTGAATTTGACTAATAATGATTAAGAATTAATAAGACTTTAATTGAAAACTGCTTTTTTCGGGCAGTTTTCGCTTTTTAATCCTTTCTGACAAAGCCTAAAATGCTTACCAATTAAACAAAATATTAAGCTAATTTTAATAGATTTTTTAATAATTCAGCTTTTTAACTTTATATTTGAAAAACCAATTAACACCCTACATGCGATAAATACGGACTTACTATCCAGTAATTTTTATTTGTTTTTAAATAAAATAAACTAACTGCATTGCAATCTTTAAATCTTAATTGAATTTTTTATGAACTTAATCTCTACAGGTTTACTGCTCGATGCGGGAGCAAACCTTAGCCTACTTGCAAACAATGCTTCATTAACCACTCTAGATGCTAATAGTACCACTGCTGTTGATGCGACTGCTCAACTCGAAGCGCTATCACTTTTAGCAAACAACATCTGGATGATGATTTCTACAGCTTTGGTATTTATCATGCACTTAGGTTTTGCGGGTGTTGAAGCTGGTTTTACTCAAGCAAAAAACACTGTAAATATTCTATATAAAAATACACTTACTCCTGCAATAGGATTAATTACCTATGCAATCTTTGGATTCAACCTAATGTACCCTGGTTTCGAAACTCCAGGTTGGTTTGCATTTGCAGGATTTGGTTTACCAGCTCCAATGGTTGATGGTAGTCTAGATTTAAGCTACAACGCTGGTTATACTTACTGGACAGATTTCTTGTTCCAAGGTATGTTTGCTGCTACTGCTGCTACTATCGTTTCTGGTGCAGTTGCTGAAAGAATTAAAATTTCTGGTTACTTTATATTCACTGTATTCTTCGTAGGTCTTGTTTATCCGATAATTGGTAGTTGGAAATGGGGCGGTGGCGCTTTAGATGATTACGGTTTCTACGATTTTGCTGGTTCTACACTAGTTCACTCAGTAGGTGGTTGGGGAGCCTTAGCAGGTGTTATTATATTAGGCCCACGTATTGGTAAATATGTTGATGGCAAAGTAAACGACTTCCCTGGTTCTAGTGTGCCTTTGGCTGTAATTGGTGTATTCTTATTATGGTTAGGTTGGTTTGGTTTCAATGGTGGTTCTGTACTTTCTGCTGATCCTGCTGCTGTTTCTCTAGTATTAGTTACTACTTCTCTTGCAGCTGCAACTGGTGCAATTGGTGGTAGCATTATGGGATATGTAGTATTCAAAAGACTTGACCTTGGTATGTCTTTAAATGGTATTCTTGCTGGTTTAGTAGGTATTACTGCTGGTGCAGATCAAATGAGCTATATCGATGCATTAATTATCGGTTTAATTAGCGGTATGTTAGTAGTTGTTGCTGCAGTTGGTATGGATAAATTAAAACTTGATGACTGTGTGGGTGCTGTATCTGTGCACTTAGTATGTGGTGTATTTGGAACTCTTGCTGTTGGTATCTTTGGTAAAATGGCTAGCATGGATCAATTCATTATCCAATTAGTTGGTGTACTTACTTGCGGTGCTGCTGCGTTTATCTCAGCTTTAATTATCTTCTTTGTAATAGATAAAACAATGGGCTTGAGGGTAACACCAGAACACGAAAAAGAAGGTCTTGATAGCCACGAACACGGCATCAGAGGTTACACCATCATTTTCGACGAATAAGATAAAAATCTATCTCACATATACGAAGCCGGCTATATCAGTCGGCTTTTTTAATTTGTTAAGATTTATTTAGACCTACTCAGTATTAATTAAATACTTTTCAGGTATATTCAATTTCCTTTTAGGGAACAGATACATTTTGCTAATGTTATATGTTGTAACTTTGAGTTTAAAAAATTAGCAAGCACACTAAGAATGAAAGAGATTAACCAAAGCTTTAAAGTTCAATTTGATTATAAAGTCATTTTTACTGAAAAGCTATTTCAGATATCAAATACTTGCTTTGTAGACTATTTCAAACAGTTTGACAAAGCCGCTCGAGTTTATTTTGTAATAGATGAAGGTGTTTCAGAAGCACATCCAGAACTAATTAATGAAATCTCAAGCTATTTCAGTCAATACTCAAATGATCTTGAGCTTTTAGGTGAGCCATTAATCGTGGCAGGTGGAGAAGATTCAAAAAATGATAGAAGCCATCTCGATAATATTTTAAAAGCAACTGATACTTTCAAAATTGACCGTCACTCCTACATAGCAGCAATTGGTGGTGGTGCAGTATTAGATATGGCAGGTTTTGCCACAGCCATTTCTCACAGAGGTATCAGACACATTAGAATACCAACTACAGTTTTATCTCAAAACGATTCTGGTGTTGGAGTTAAAAATGGGATTAATTCATTTGGTAAGAAAAATTATCTTGGCTCTTTTGCTCCACCAAAAGCTGTATTTAACGATTCAACATTTCTTACCACGCTCGATGATAGAGATTGGCGTTCAGGAATTTCTGAAGCAGTAAAAGTAGCTCTAATAAAAGATGAAGTCTTTTTTAGAAAAATACAGCAAGATGCATCTAAACTAGCAGAAAGAGATATGGCTAGCATGGATGACCTCATCTTCCGTTGTGCTGAAATGCATATGGACCACATTGCTGGTGGAGATCCTTTTGAAATGGGTTCTTCTCGACCATTAGATTTTGGGCACTGGGCTGCACATAAAATGGAGCAATTAAGTAATTACGAAATAAGACATGGAGAAGCTGTGGCAATCGGTATTGCTTTAGATGTAACCTACTCTTACCTACAAGGCCGTATTACTGAAAGCGAGTGTAAAGAAGTAACAGATCTTTTTAAAGATTTAGGATTTAAACTTTATCATCCAGTAATAGCAGAAACTGATGCTGATGGGGAGTTAAAAATTATAAAAGGCTTAAAAGAGTTTCAAGAGCATTTGGGTGGAGAATTGACCATTATGCTGCTCGAAAAACTCGGCAAAGGAGTGGAAGTTCACGAAATGGATGATTCTTTAATAAAAGAATCTGTGAAAAAATTAGAAGAAATCTACTCACTCGCTTAACAGCAATTTGAAAAAAATTATTTGGTCAGTTTTTACTGACCATTTTTTTTAACCTCATTTTAAATTATGAAACTAAATAATAAACCTTTCCAATTAACTTACTGCACTAACATACATCCGGGAGAAGATTGGGAAGAAACCTTTACACAACTACAAAGTCATTTACCAGCTGTAAAAAAACAATTTTCACCAAAATCTCCTTTTGGAGTTGGCTTAAGACTTTCAGACAAAGCCAGTAAAGAATTATTAGAAGGCAATCATTTTGAAGAGTTTAAAAGCTGGCTAACCGAAAATGATTTATATGTATTTACTATGAATGGCTTTCCATATGGTTCTTTTCATAGAACTGTGGTAAAAGATGATGTGCACACACCAGACTGGACAACTAAAGATAGACTAGACTATACCATCCGCCTATTCAATATTCTAAATGAATTATTACCAGCCGATTTAACAGAAGGAGGAATTTCAACTTCTCCTCTCTCCTATAAATATTGGCACGAATCGCTTGATAAGGTATATGAGGAAGCAACTTTAAACTATGCTAAAATTGCACTTCACTTATATAATATAAAGAAGCAAACTGGTAAAAGCATGCACTTGGATTTGGAGCCAGAGCCAGATGGCATACTAGAAAACACACCAGAAGTAATTGCATATTTCGATAGTTGGTTAATCCCGAAAGGAAGCGAGTTTCTTGCTAAAGAATTAGACTTACCGATTGAGGAATGTGAAGAGATAATTAGAGAGCACATCCAACTTTGCTACGATGTTTGCCACTATGCCATCGCTTTTGAAGAACCAGCAGAGGTATTTGCAGCTATGGAAAAAGCTAAAATTAAAATTGGCAAAATTCAGATTAGCGCAGCATTAAAAGCAGCATTTACTAAAGATGCCACAGCAAATAAAAAAGTATTAGATGTGCTCAAAAACTTCGAAGAATCTACTTATCTACATCAGGTTATTGAGAAAAACGATCAGAATCAATTAGTACAATATCGTGATTTAAATAAAGCATTAGAAAATTATAAGGCGGATGAAGAGAAAGAATGGAGAATACATTTTCACGTTCCGCTTTTTTCAGATGATTATGATTTGCTAAAATCTACCCGATCTGAAATTGAAAAAACGCTCAAATTGGTTCAAGAGAAACAAGGAGTAAATCATTTAGAAATTGAAACTTATACTTGGGAAGTATTGCCAGAGAGATTTCAGAAAGATATTGACGAATCGATTGTGAGAGAACTAGAATGGGTTAAAAGCCAATTTTAATTGATGTAAAAAAGAAAACCTGCCAGTTGCACTGGCAGGTTTTTCAAAAGAATTGAATTGTACACGGAGATATTATTATCTTCTCAGCTATGTATTAGAATTTAATACCCGCTGTTAAACTCAAAATGTTGTTTTTGGCATCAGAGAACTTATAAATATCCGTCATACCAAGTTCGTAACTAAGATCGGCCGTTAGGAAAAGAATATCCACACCGACCCCAAATTTTGCTCCCCAGATTTTATCGTTATAAAAATCTTTCGTGTAACCAAAGGCATTGTCTTTTACACTTGTAACCCAAGATAGTGATGGACCACCGGCAATTCTCAATGCAAATGGATCAGTATCGATCAGTTTTACACCTACTTGCGCAGGAATATGGAGCATATTTATTGTAGCATTGTCTTTAATTTCGCTAAAACTGGTTTCTCCAAATTCGCTTTTACTTGTTAGTTCATTAGTTGATTTTACCCAGAATATTCCAGGGTTAAAGTAAACTTTATCTCCCATTCGGACGCTTCCTCCAAAAGTATATCCTATTCGACCTGTAGCTTCAGTTCCTTCGGGGTCGGTTGTTAAGGATGATGCTGTTAATCCAACCTGTGGATTAATAACCAGCTGACAAAAAGCGTAATTTGAAAATAATAGACCTAAAACAATAAATGTTATTTTTTTCATAGTTTTCTATTTTCTGAAAAAATATTGTTAAGCCGTTTTACGGAGAAGTATTAAATATGTTTGCAAAAAGTACATCTCAAAATTCTAAATAGATGTTAATTCATAATTTTGTATATTTAAAACTTGAGTAAGTATTTAAAAATTTCACTCTCGTAAACACCTTACTGTCAGTCACTTATCAAATCATATTCAAACAAGTCAATATCTTATTGCTCACAATAAGAATGAGAAAAATTTGATCATTATTTTTGAATAATGATTTTGTATTACATTAAATCTTAAAGCCAGAATATGAAAAAAACAGTGGTTATCAATGTGGTTGGCCTTACATCCGGACTGATTGGAAAGCACACACCTTTCTTAAATGAATGGAAAAACAAAGCAAAATCGGCACAGATCAAACCTGTATTACCAGCAGTAACCTGCTCTTCTCAATATACTTACCTTACTGGAAAATGGCCAAGTGAACATGGCATAGTTGGAAATGGATGGTACTTTAGAGACGAATGTGAAATTAAACTTTGGCGACAGTCCAATCATTTAGTACAAGCCAAAAAAGTTTGGGAAGTTGCCGCCGAAAAAGACAAAGACTTTACAAGTGCCAATATGTTTTGGTGGTACAATATGTACGCTTCTGTCGATTACTGTGTAACTCCCCGACCAGTATACCCATCTGATGGAAGAAAATTACCAGATATCTATTCCATGCCAATGGACATGCGAGAGAAATTACAGAAAGAACTTGGTGATTTTCCACTCTTTAATTTTTGGGGACCTAACTCAAACATTGTTTGTAGTAAATGGATTGCAGATGCTTCTAAAATTGTAGAAGAATGGCACTCTCCTACGCTCACACTTATATATCTGCCACATCTAGATTACAACATGCAAAGGTATGGCAAAGATGACCCGAGAATACATAAAGATTTAGAAGAGATTGATGAAGTTTGTAAAGACCTCATTACCTTTTATGAAAATAAAGGCGCTGAAGTTATTCTAGTTTCTGAATATGGAATAACCAATGTAAACAAGCCGATCAATATCAATAGAATCTTTAGAAAAAAGGGATACCTTTCTATTAAAGAAGATTTAGGGCTCGAATATCTTGATGCCGGTACTTCAAAAGCCTTTGCTGTTGCCGACCATCAAATTGCTCATGTGTATGTGAACGATAAATCTAAGTTAGCAGAAGTAAAATCACTCCTCGAAAACACAGAAGGAATTGAGCTAGTTTTGGATGAAGAAGGAAAGAAAAAATACCATATAGATCATGAAAGAAGTGGTGAACTGGTTGCAGTTGCAGATAAAGATTCTTGGTTCACCTACTACTATTGGTTGGACGACAAAAAAGCACCAGATTACGCCAGAACAGTAGATATCCATAGAAAACCAGGTTACGATCCTGTAGAGCTATTTCTCGATCCAGAAATAAAAGTACCTTTATTAAAAACAACAGGTTATCTCGAGATGTTCGTGTCAATTCAGGAAAAAAAGCAACACCTAAAGGAGTTTATTCGGTTGAAAACGAAACAGTCCGAAATAATCTAATGGGGGTGTCTCGCTACATGGACAAAAAAAGGTTGGATCGATGCACAGGGTCGTAAGGGCAAGGGAGCCGGTGTTTATAGGTTCGCTAATAAGTATGGGACAAACGTAGATGGTTATTCGCCAATTTACTCACCGGATGAGTGGAGTGAATCTGGAAGCACTTTTTCGCTCGGTGCTAAGGGTTTACTCGCTTGGGCTGGGCTGCTTTTAGTGCTATTGGGTGTAGGAATTAATTTAGTGGTATCTACTTCCCAGATTGGACAATGACAACATTCGCGCGCGCGAAAAAAAAATTCTATCGTAAAAAGTTCTTTTTAGTAAGGGATTCCGTTTTTGTCTGATTATATATAATTTTGTAA
>PBYL01000452.1 GCA_002729595.1 Thalassovita sp.
CATTTATCACATTACATTTCGATGCTACAGAAAAAACCAAATCACCAATAGAAATGACTTGGAGTGATGGAGGTATTAAGCCTTCACATCCAGAAATTATTCCTGCTGACCATGATATTGGAGGCAAAGGTGGTTCTAATGGTGTGTTGATTTTAGGAGAAAAAGGTTTAATTTCTACCAACATCAACGATAGTTCACCATTAATGCCTAAGCTTTATTTGAATGATGGCACGACTGAGTTTGGTCCAGAAGTAGAAGAAAACATTGAGCCAGAATACGGCCACCAACGTAAGTGGGTAGATGCTTGTAAAGCTGGTTTTAACAGCAAAGAGCACAAAGGACTTACTTCTTCATTCGACTATGCTGGTCCGATGACGGAGACTGTGCTAATGGGTAATTTAGCTATTCGCAGTTATATGTTAAGAAAAGAGACTGCTGATGGTAAAATGGAGTTCTTTGGCCGTAAAAAATTACTTTGGGATGGTGAGAATATGAAAATCACCAACCTTGAAGAAGCCAACCAATTTGTAGGAAGAACCTACAGAAAAGGCTGGGAAGTTTAATTACATTTCATACTTTAATAATAAAATAAAAAACCGCCAGAAATATCTGGCGGTTTTTTTCTTCAAACTTGCAAAGGTTATTTCACTTTGTATTACTTACTTCCTATTCCAGGTAATTTTACTTTCAATTCAACAGAGTACAATCTTCCAATAAATGGAGATGCTGTAAACTCTCTAATCTTAGAATCAAATAGGTTAGACACCTGACCAGATACGGTAAAGTTCGAATTGATGTGGTAACCCAATCCTAAATCTACATTTACAAATCCTCCAAGTGGGCCATAATTAAATGCATCGTGGCTTCTTGAATTTTCTACAACTGGTACACCTCTATAAACCAAATCTTGAGTTTTAGCAGCAATTTGGAAACTTGAGAAATAATCGTACTCCTGTACCCAACGTGTAAAGATATTTCCGAAGAATTTGCTGCCTCTGTAGTACATGCCTAAGCTAGCTTTGTGGTTTGGCGCATTTACCAAAACATCTAGTTTGTTTACCACACCATCATTATTAAAATCATTATCTTCTAGGTTATCCTCATCTACTGAGTAGTTAAAGTAGGAGTAGTTGAACGCTGCACTCACTTTATCAGTAAAATAGTAGTTTAAGCCTAAGTCAATTCCATATGTATTTACTTTACCAAAGTTTACATAAGAATAAACCAAACCACCATAAGCTGCATATCCACTTTGCACTTGCTCAATTGGCTGATCTCCAATTTTAGAAACTACACCAATCGCTGTTACCGGGCTTAAGAAATCTGTTGAAATATTGAAATAAGCATTGGCATCTACATATAACTTATTTTCAAGTGCTTGCCCTTTGTAACCTAACTCGAATGTCTTAATTTTTTCAACTTTTTGCTTTTCAACTAGTGTTCCATCTTCCAAAGTAAAACCTTCTCCGTTACCCAGTATTAAACCAGAAAACAAATCACCATACATATTCATAATGGTTGGAGCTGCAATACCTTGGCCATAAGTTAAGCGCCAAGTACTCAATTTACCCATTTTAAGAAGACCTACTTTAGGCACAAAGTTGAATCCGTATATCTCATGATTATCTGCTCTAAAGGCTGCAATTGCTTTAAAACCAGATGCGCCAAATACTTTCTGCACTTGTCCGTACAAGCCGAATTGCTCAATGTCTATATCTTGGCTTCCGCCACCATCTAACAGATAAGAACCTTTACTGTTTGCAAAATCTCTTTGCCATTGGCCACCAACTACAAATTCGTAACCGTTAAACTCATTGTTATACTGCACCTCTGCATTCCATCTGTGGCTATCATCTACGAATTTGGCTTTACTTGCATAAGATTGTTCTCCACGAGCTTCTGCATCAGAAAGACCTGCATCTAATAAGCGGTAATATTGCTTGGTGCGCTCATCGATAGAATAAGTATCGTCTGTTTTACTTCCAGTTCTGTAAATCTGTGCGAAGAATCTTGGAGAGTTGTATTTTAAATGGAGGTGATTAATTCTCCAATCTACAATCTGGTTACGACCTACATTGGTAGGAGCAAGGTAAGTACTATTGCTAGCTCCATAAGATAAAATTAAATCTGCTTCATCAGTTACACTGTAATAAAGAGCTGCCTCACCACGCATAAATTCAAAATCACGATCTAACTCTAACTCGTTGTAAGCTTCTACAGCACCATCTCTACCCAAATTTCCTTCTGCATCTAATCTATCTATGTACACTGAATCCATGTACTCAAACTCTTCACCTTTTGTGTATTCTCCCACCACTTTAAAAGCAAACTTATCGCTGAGTACTTGAGCATGTCTCAATCTGGCTGTAAGCATACTTTGGTTACCAGCACCTAAAGCCAAAGTGGTTCCTTCTGAAGTACGTGGATCTTTTGTAATAGTGTACACCAATCCATTATGCGCATTAGGACCATAAAGCGCAGAGTTAGGCCCTAAAACAACTTCTACCCTTTCTATATCTTCTTTAATTTGTGTGGTTAATGGTCCCAATGGCAGACCTGTTGCTATTAGCGTAGCCAATCTCCCATCGTTTATTTGCAGGTTTTTAGAGTTGAAATTGCTATTAAAACCTCTAATATTAATACCTGTTCCAACTACTCCCGAACGAATAAAGTCTACACCTTTTACTCGGCTTAATAGCTCCCCAGGATTGAAACTGGCAATTTCTTCTATGTCACTATCTGTTATTAATTGAATAGTCGCAGGCGATTCTGTAATTTTCTCACTTTTGTTAGAACCAGAGATAACTACTTGTTCCAGATGGGTTTCTCCTTCTAGCTTAATGTTGCCAAGAGAAACCATATCGTCGTCAAGTTTTGCGGTAATTGTTTGAGTGGTGTAACCTACATAGCTTACTAGTAGGGTGTAATTTCCATAATCTAAATTGCTTAAGATAAATTTTCCATTAATGTCTGTTGCGGTACCTTTGGTTGTACCCTCAATCATTACAGTGGCTCCGATTAATGCTTCACCTGATTTGTCAATAATTTTTCCTTGAATGCTTCCAGATTGCTGTGCCCAGACGAGACTACAGCTAAGCCATAAAACCCATAAAATGGTAGTTAATTTTTTCATGTTCATATTTAATTTGTGATAATAAATAGTATAGTAGTACCACAGAGTAATTAAGAGCGTGAAGCTTTTTGGGCTTAATGTACTTGGGTATTTATGAGGTACATCTCCGAACTTAATCTGCTTAATTAAATTTAATCAGAATTCTGACGGTAGAATTTGGCATCTGATAAATTCAATGGGTTGACTAATCGTACTATTTAATTAAGTAATATCTTTAACTTGTTCATTATCAAGCTATTACTTCTCTTTCTAATAGGTTAGACTTAACTGCTTTCATAATATTTGGCACATAGCTAGAAAGCTCACTTATCAGCTTTTGCAACAAGTTCGCTTTATGCGGATTAGTGGCATATTGCGTACTGTTTTCAGTTAGAATCTGAATGAGCGATTCTGCACTAATTTTACCTTCCATATAGCGAGAGAGGGCTTCGTACCACACAATAGTTGGCAAGTAAATCACACTCGATTGAAAGGTCTGATCTTTTTCGAGAATACTGTATTTTCTGATGGTTCTTAATACCTCTCCAAATTTCTCTTGCTTAATCATCGATTGGAGAAAAGATACAAAAAACACATGCCAACGCTGCTCAAGCACTTCTTGCTTATAGATGCGTAAAAAGCTGATACCAAAACGTTCTGCATCTGCTGCCTGATCGTTTAGGCAAAGGCATTTCATGTAAAAAGCTGTAAAACCAATCTTGTTATGGAAGTTATTGGTATTGCGCATTTCTGGCATTGCTTGCCTCATTAAACTAAGTGCCTTATCAATTTTACCTTGCCTCAATAAAATAGCGCTATAGTTATTCAAATACTTTAAATGATCTTCATTTTTATGTTTGATGGAAAGATAACCGTACTCTTCTGCCTGTTGCAAAATATCGAATTTAGAATGGAGTAGGAGGCAATTCGAATAGTAGTTTAAAAGAATTCGACGCGTATAAAATACGCCTTCGCTAAGTAGCTCGTCGAGTCTAACGTTTAGGTTTTTTATCTTATCGTATTCGCGATAATTGAAATAGACAAAAGTGAGTCTAATGGCTGCAAAATATCGGTTTAAACCATCTAAATGCTCATTATAAAACACTTCTAGCAACCATTTTTCCCACTGCTTAGATTCTGTATTGTTTAAAGAATATTTGTTGATGATGTCAACAGAAGCCTTATGCATTTGGTCGCTAACCTCTTTAGATTGCAAATAAGCTGCACGGTTATTCTCTACAAACTGATGCACAATTTCGTGCTCTTTGTATCTAAGACGAATTAAAAGAAACTGCCTTAAATTAACCACCAACTCATAGAATTTCATAAAGTAAAACTGTGAGTTGGGGTAATTTTTAAGTAACCTGAAAATCTGATGCTCATCTTCTGGACGCAGTGTATCTGTCATTACCCTGCGATCCATTTCGTTTATCCATTCAAAGTGTAAATCTACATTTATCTCATCTAGCTTTTTCTGAATCCAGTTTTTAAGGCTAGAATACTTCCTTTTATCAATATGCTCATTAAAAGGTTTTGGCCTATTAATTTGGTTGCAGTTATAGGCAATTGTATTCAGTATATCCAACTTTTCGTCGTCTGCAAATTGTTGGATACTGCATAAATACTTGGCCTCATGTGGTAGTATTTCAGATGCGAATTCTTTGAACTTCTTGAGTTTTTCTTTCATTTTCAGTTTACAGTTCTGTTGAGATAGTCGTTGTACTAAATTTACTTAAAGTGATTAATTCTTCAAAAAATGTCGAATTTCGCTAATCACTTCAGCAGGTTTTTCTAATTGCATAAAATGCCCGCATTCATCAATAAACTTTAACTGGCAATTTTGCATTTGATCGGCGCCACTGCGACCAACAGAACTGGTAGTTAAACTCGGATGAAGCAACTTATTAGGAATTAGGAAATCATTTGCACCATACAACACAAGACTTTCTTTTTCAATCTCTTTTAATCGATTAAATACTGGCTCATCTAACATACCATGTACCCCATTTACCACAGAGTGGCAGTATAATTCAAAATCGGATGCCTCAGCCATAGCAATACGCTCTTGAATTAGCTTATCGATGTAAGCAGGCATGTTGTAAAAATTGTATTTGAAATTGGTACGGATTTGCTCATCAGAGGCATTTAAAATGCTTTCTACAGTGTAAAAACTAGTAATTGCTTTCCGGTCGTCTTCATTAAAAGTTTCGAAGCCGGCAGGAGCCAAAAGTACCAATTTACTTACTTTTTCAGGATAGTTTAAAGTGGTTGTAATAGCGATTTGACCTCCCATAGAATGCCCAACTAAAACAACATTTTTAAGCCTGAGTTTTTTAATCATTTGAGCAATTATATCTGCATAAAAGCTCATAGTTGATGGATAACAACCTTTACTCGATCGACCGTAACCGGGTAAATCGACTGCAACACAGCGGTAATTTTTAGATAAATTTCCAAAAACATGCTCCCAAGCTGTATTGTAGCTGGCAAGACCATGAATAAAAATCAACGTTTCATCACCTGTTCCCTCGTCCATATAAGCAAGCTCAATCGTGTCTGATAGTGTGAGATAGCTTACCTGATTAGGATAAGGAGCCAGCATGTTTTTCATTTTCAAATTTGTGGTTTGTGCTAGACCTGGCATAAATAGAGAATTGATTAATAATAATACAAGCGCTAGTTTCATGATATACCGGGATTGAAAGAGTTAATGATAGAGTTTTATACAATGTTATATTTGATTAGAGATGCTATTTAAAAGCTTAGTAGTGAGTTTTACTGCAATACTTTGCGGTCGATTTTACCGCTTGCAGTTTTCGGCAAGGCCTCTAAATGTGTGAAATATTGAGGCACTTTAAACTTCGCCAGATTACTCAAGCAAAAGATTTTAAGATCTTCCAGATTAACCATTTGGTCTTTCTTAGAAACCACGAAAGCTTTGCCAACTTCACCCCATTTTTCGTGTGGCACACCGATTACTACAGCTTCGGCAATTTGGTCGTATTGCATCAACACACGCTCAACTTCTACCGGATAGACATTTTCTCCACCAGAAATGAACATATTTTTGCGTCTGCCAGCAACATAGATGTAGCCTTCTTCATCTTTTCGCACCAAATCGCCCGTGTGAAACCAGTTTTGGATAATGGTTTTTTGTGTAGCTTCGGGATTTTTCCAGTAACCGGGAGTTACCATGGGGCCTCTTAAGCAAAGCTCCCCAATTTCGTTGGTTTCGGCTAATTTTCCTCCTTCTTTAATAATTTTTGTTTCCACATAAAAATTAGGTCTGCCAATAGAACCCAATTTTCTTATGGCATCTTCTTGATGTAAAGAGGTGAGATTTGGACCCACTTCTGTAAGTCCGTAGCCTTGCCTAATTCGAATTCCTTTTTTGTGCCATGCCTCAATTACTGGAAGTGGTAAAGATTCTCCACCTACAATAAAGTAGCGAATACTATCGAGTTGAGATGATGTGTAATTTGAGCTTTCCATCATCATTTTTAGCATGGTAGGAACACCAAAAAACAAATCGAGTTTCTTTTGATCTATGAGCTCAAGAATAGTTTCTGCTTCGAATTTTTTTAACAAATATACCTTACCACCGATATGAAGCAAAGGAGTTAACAAAACATTCCAGCCACCTGTATGGAAAACAGGAGTGCAACAAACAGTGGTATCTGTCGAACTTAAATTGAGGCTAATGGAAGTATTAATACTATTCCAAAAAAGCATTTTATGCGTATAAATTGCCCCTTTTGGAAAGCCTGTAGTACCAGAAGTATATAAAATGAAAAGTGGGTCATTTTCGCTTACTGTAGGCAATTCTATATCTTCCACTTCATCTTGTCTATGCTTCTTATACAAATTCCGAATGACCTCTATCGACATGAGTGAAGTATAACTTGGAATTTGGCAAGCTTCTGCTTGAGGCATAAACTTATCTTCTGAGATGATAAGAGAAGGCTCTGAATGCTCAATTAAGAATTGAATTTCGGGTGTAGATAACCTAAAGTTTACCGGAACCAGAATAACTCCTGTTTTTTGGGCTACTGAAAATAAAATTACATTTTCAATACAGGGCTCTGCGAACAACATAATGCGATCACCTTTGCCAATTCCTCTTTTATAAAGAATCTCTATAAAGTGATTTGCACAGTTTTCAAGTTCATGATAAGTAATTTTGCGGCCGGAATCATACTCTTCCAAAGCCACATGATGGGGTGTGTAGACAGCCCATTTTTTAATCCAGTCTATTGTATTCATTTTCATATTTGCAGGAATAATAATTCCTTTAGTTGTTATTCAAAAATTGCTTCATGACTCTATATTTTTAAAATCATGAAGCAATTCTTTAAGTAGTTTTGCCTTGATAATCAGGCTGATAGTTCTTTTTCTTTTATCTCAGTCTTGAAAAACTGAAAATTTTTATCCAAAAGATAAATAAAAAATCCTAAAAATAAAGCACTCAAAATAGCAAAAGTTGCTGCAACACCCGGATTATTTACTGGTTCTTGCATATAACTGCCTATTCTTCCATAATACACCCCAAAATGAACGACCAAAGCAGTAATGGAAGCAACCATCGGAGCGACGAGAGGAACATCATCTAGAAACATCCCAAACAACACTGGAATAAATGCAGCAGCAAAGTAAGCATACACTCCATTTTGTGCGAAAATCGCCACACTCACATTCGGATCGACTAACTGCTGATAGGAGAGAAACATACTTACCGCAGCCAAAAACACAATTACCAAGCGATTAATTAAAATCTCTCTTCTAGGTTTTTCTCTATTGAATAAACTTTCTCCAAAAACTGGTTTTAGAAAATCTGTTGTAATGGTAGCAGATAATGATTGAATTAGGCCTTCTAAAGTAGATAAACCTGCAGAGATCATTCCCAAGACTAAAATCAAACTTACATATACCGTAAATTCCTGCACTACATAAGTGGAGATTAAGCCATCCATTGGAATTGCTTCTCCATTTAATGTAAGTTCAGGAAAAGCCAAGCGGGCATACAGACCGGCAACTACTACCATAAAAAACAGGCTTTCTACTAAGATGCCCACTAGCAAATATCGGTTTACATCTTTCTCATTCTTTAAAAGCAAAGATTTTGTAATGATATGCGGTTGGCAAACAATAGCAATTCCTATAATTATTTGGCAAAATATTATTTCAAAATAATCTCTAAATAAGAAACTTGAAGGATTTGTCCATTGTGCCAAAGCCGGGTCGATGCTATCTAATTTGGCTAAAAAACCTTTTACTCCATTGCTAAAATGTTCATAACCAGAACCTAATAAAATTACTGCTACAATCAACATCAATACTGCTTGAATCGCATTGGTGTAGACCATAGAATTAGCTCCGCCGAACATCATATAACCAAAAACAAAAATGCCTATGCTCAATAAAACTGGCAATACAGGAAGATCAAGTGCCACCGATAAAACCTGAGTAAGACCTACCAGAATCAGTACAATAAATGATATGAGTAGGAAAGATAACACCGCGAAAAACAATGCGTATTTTTTGCTATTGTATCTGTTGCCAATCCATTGAGCCATGGTTAGCGCTTTAATGCTCGTGCCATACTTTCTGAATTTTTTGGTAAATACAATGAGCGAGACAAAAATGGCTAATGGCATTACTATACCAAAAGAAAGCACTCCACTGATGCCATATAAGCCAATAAAGCCGGGATTGATAATGAATGTGGCCGCACTCGTCATAGATGCTGCGAGTGCCAAACCAACAGCAACTGGTGAGAAATGTACGCTTCCGACTGCGTAATCTTCTATATTTTTAGTTTTTAAAGCGCCTCTAATAACCAGAAATAGAATTAGAAGCATATAAAAGATTACTGCTAGCCAAGTGAGATAGTTATTGGTAAAGGTTTCCATAAGCTAGTATTTAGTATCTAAAAGCAGTTGCGGCAAAGGCAAGTCCACCACCAGAACCAATGAGAAATATTAAATCACCTTCTTTCAATTTTCCTTTGTTGATGGCATCATCCAAAGCCATAGGGATACACGCAGAACCTGTATAACCATTGTTTTGCATAATGGTGTGTGCTTTAGACATTGGTAAGTCAAAGGCATCCATAGTTTCTTGTATCGAATTGATGTTAAGCTGAGTAATAAAATACTGAGCTACCTGAGCCGGACTTACATCAATACGCTCACAAAGTGATCGAATCATATCTGTCCAAACCTCTGGATTCAACTCTTTGGGAAAGCGATGTACAAACTTTAATTGGTGATCTTTGGCTTGTAAAACCTGTTCTGTAATTGGTTGGTTGGTACCTCCAGCATAAACACCCATCCAGCTATTGTACTGACCTTCAGTTCTTAGTTCACTCGCCAAAAAGCCTCTATCTGTATTTTCTTCAGCACATAATAGAACTGCTCCGGCACCATCTGCAAAAAGTGTCACCGTTTTTTTATCTTGCTTATTGAGGTGTTTACTCATAGCATAAGCACCAATCACTAGTACATTGTTATATCGATCGTCTGCGGTGATGTATTTAGCAGCTACATCCAAAGCGGTTACAAAACCTGCACAGGCAGTATTTAAATCAAAAGTGCCTGCATTTTTTGCTTTTAATCTATCTTGAATAATCGATGCCGTTGAAGGAGAAATAAATTCTGGTGTATCGGTAGCAATTATAATTAAGTCTAGTTTTTCTGGTCGCAGGTCGGCTTTTCTTAGGGCATCCCAAGCGGCTGCTTCAGCTAAATCAGCTGTTGATTCAGTCGCACTACACCAATGTCTGTTTCTAATGCTCAAATTCTCTTGCAACCAAGTATCTACATCTTCATTCAGTAATTCATTAAAATAGCTATTCGGAACAGACCATTCAGGCACAAAGGCACCTGTAGAACGAATCAGTGCTTTTCTCATAATTTTGTTTTTGATTGTTTGCTAATCGATTTTAAAATCAAATTTTCGAATATCAGGCTTTGTATACGCTGTTATTAAAGCGTTACAGCACCATCTACACTAATTACCGAACCACTTACAAAAGAGGCTTCGTCTGATGCCAAGAAGCTATAAACATGAGCTACGTCTTCGGGTGTGCCAAGTCTTCTTAATGGTGTTTTGCTCACCATCATTTCTACGACTTTGCCTGGCATAGCTGCCACCATTTCGGTAGCAATAAAGCCCGGAGCTACTGCATTCACAGTAATATTATACTTGCCTAATTCCTTAGCTAATGTTTTAGTAAAGCCGATTAAACCCGATTTGGTAGCTGAGTAATTTGCTTGCCCGAAGTTTCCGTACAAACCAACCACCGAAGAAGTGTTGATGATTTTGCCAGATTCTTGTTCAATCATATATGGAATTACAGCCTTTGTACAGTTAAACACACCAGTAAGGTTTACATCAAGTACTTGTTGCCACTCGTTGTATTGCATCTTTTTTATGGTGGCATCTCTGGTTATACCTGCGTTGTTAATCAATACATCTATGCTACCGTATTTTTCTTTAATGTACTTAGCTGTATTCTGAGTTTCTTCTGGGTCGGTGGTGTTCATATACATTCCCTCAACAAGAATGTTTTTGCGCTTAAATTCTTCTTCAGTCTCGCTGGTTTTAGTCTGGTTAATATCCCAAATAATTACTTGAGCGCCTTCTAAACCAAATTCTAGAGCGGCTGTTTTGCCTATTCCGGAAGCACCACCAGTAATAATAATTACCTTGTCTTTAAATCTCTTTTTCATAGTCATATTTATGTATTTTGCTGACTCAATTTATTAATATATGAAGGCAGAAAAGATGAGATTTAATAAATTGTGCATGAGGACTTTAAAGTAAAATGTGCTGTTTGAATTTTATAATGCTCTTATTTACAGTAATTTAACTTTAAAAAGTGAGGGTGTGACTTTTTGATTTTGTTCCTTTAAAATTAAGGTAATTAGTTAAGAATCTATAAAGATGATTTTTGTATCTCTTTGTAAACTCTCATTTAAAATTTGGGGAAAATCTATTGTAGCAAAACAGTAATTGATATTCTAGGTAGATAGGTTTGTATTTAATTAAGCAGAGGAAATTTCATAAAAACTCCTTAACTGTGGTTATGTTAAGTAAATCACATTTCTTATTTATCCCCATTGATTAATCGATCAATGTATATTCCTTTATTTTTCATTAAAGCAATCAGTTTTTTATCCACTGCTTCAACCTCTAAATTTAATTGATTGAGTTTAGATCGTTCCTTTGCTACCATGTTATGTAGCCAAATACTATTTATCACGTCTGGTAAATCTTCCATACACTCTTTTAATACATAAGCATCTGCCTCTGTTATCAATGTTTCATCAACCAATTCTTTAGAGATGTTACCTGTAACATAAATTATAGGAATATTTTGATTAAAGCTTTTAACCATATTAAAAGCTTCATTAAGATAAAAACCAGGCACATCATAATCTAACAGAATCATATCCGGTTCAATAGCTCTTAACTGCCTATAAAATGTATCTTTAGTATCACAAGTTATTAGTGAAGCGAATACATTCGATTTCAACAAGCATCTTTTAATAAAAAGTTGATCGGCAAGTGAATCTTCTAAAAGCAGAATTTTCTTTAATTTACCCATAGCTTAAAAAATAGGTTATACTATCAAAATAGTAAATTTTTTGCTAATCAATTTCAGTAAATTGATATTGTACAATGTTATCTCAATATAATTCCTTTTAATCTAATTACATCAACTTTGGCTATTTAATTTCAGGAAAATGCCTAAATTCAAGCGGCTTTACAATTACTTTTTATCATAGTTTCTTCAACAAGTGCTCTACTCAAAGGCTTCTCCAAATAGTGTTTTACAAAGGGATAACAAAATAGTTTAAACTGATTATCTGGATGTATATAGCTCGTTAAAACAATTATTTGGGTACTTTGCGTATGGGGATAAATTCTGTTATTGTACTCTTCTAAAAATTCGAATCCATCCATCATTGGCATCATTAGATCAAGTACTATAAAACTTAGGCTAGGTGTATGTTTATTTAGTATATACTCACTTAAAAAATCTATTGCGTCTAATCCATTTCTTTTTACAATAGGATTGTAAGAAGCGTCAACCATCTCTACCATTTTTTCTGTAATCATCACATTCACTTCATCATCCTCTACAATTAAATACGATTTATTAGTAAACTCAGCCATAGTGTTTGTTGGTTTTAGTGAGAAATGGTATTCTTTATAAAAGATAGTATATAAAATTTTTCCATTTAGTAGTATAGAATTATACCAAATATCTATTAGACTATAACTGACTGATTACTAATAGGTTAAGCATTTCCCCAATGAAGAAAAAATCCTACAATGGGAATTACTCTAATTTTTAGAAAAATAAAGTCCTATCAATTTCCAGAATAAATACCATTTCAATTCATGATGAATGGAATTGTCACAAAAACTATCAAAGAAAATAACCACTCACATGTTGTAACCATTCGCTTATTCAAAAGTATGCAGTTTTGAGTCACTCATTTTTTAAATTGATAGTATCATAAAATCCTTGTGTCATGATGTTTAAGAACTACCTTATTACTGCCTACCGAAACTTAAAAAAACGTTTTGGTTATTCTCTCATAAATATTCTTGGTTTAGCCACTGGTATGGCTGTTTGCCTACTCATATTACAGTATGTAAATTTTGAGTTGAGTTACGATAATTTCTTCCCTAACAAAGATACTATTTTTAGAATTAGGCAAGACCGCTACGACAAAGGAGAACTTTCTACCCAATGGGTTTCAGGCTGCGCTGCTGTGGGTCAGTTTGCTAAAACCAACTTCCCAGAGGTGGAAGACTTTGTGAGACTAAGAGGCTCAAGTGCCATATACGGCTATGTAAATGAGGCTGGTCAGGAAAAAAGTTTGAAAGAAGAAAGAGCTTATTCTGCAACACCTTCCATTTTTAATGTTTTCTCAATTGACCTTATCCATGGAGATGAAAATACTGCTTTAAATGATCCCTACCAGTTAATTATTTCTGAAAAAATCGCAAAGAAATATTTCGGAGAAGAAGACCCAATGGGTAAAACCATGACACTCGACCGAAACAATAAATTTACAGTAACAGGTATATTTCCAGATTTTCCGGAGAATAGCCACTTTAGAGGTGAAATTATCATTTCTTATGCGACAGTGGTAGACTGGCAAGGAGAAGGTGCAGAAAATGCATGGAACTGGGATGGCTTCTATAACTATGTGAAAATCAACCCAAATACAGATTATAAGGTTTTAGAAAAGAAAATTACCGAAGCAGCAAACGAACAGAATAAAGAAGATTGGGGCAACTATAATCACTCTGTAGTTTTCTATTTACAACCACTCAAAGACATCCATTTATATTCAAATTTTATTGGTGAGTTTGAGCCTGGTGGCAATGGTAATACCGTATACTTTTTGTTAATCATTTCATTCTTTGTGATCATTATCGCATGGATTAACTACATCAATTTATCAACTGCCAGATCGGTAGATAGAGCCAGAGAAGTAGGAGTGCGTAAAGTAATGGGTTCTAACAAAAAGAGCTTGATTTACCAGTTCATTATGGAAACAGCGCTTACCAATTTAATTGCCATCGTTTTAGGTGCATTTATAGTAGCGCTTGCCCTGCCCTACTTTAGCGATTTAATTGGTAGAGAAATTTCCTTCTCAATTCTACAAGAGACAGATTTCTGGTTGGTATTAGGCACCATGTTTATTTTGGGTACAGTGCTCGCAGGAATTTATCCTGCCTTTGTGCTTTCATCTTTTGCCCCAGTAGTTGTATTAAAAGGCAAAATGCGCAACTCTCGCCACGGTATCTTCTTGCGTAAAGGTTTGGTGGTTTTCCAGTTTGCTGCATCTATCGTATTAATGATCGGAACTGTTGTAGTATACCAACAAGTAAACTACATGCAGACTCAAGATTTAGGAGTTAACATCGAACAGACTTTGGTTTTAGATGTGCCAATGATCTGGGGAGACTCCACTTATCCTTCTAGAGCCGAAGCTTATAAACATGAGTTAAAAAGTAATCCTAATATCTCAGAAGTTGCCTTTTCTACCGAAGTACCGGGTAGATCGCCGGGTTGGAATGCTGGTGGAATCAGGTTAGTAAGAGAAGAAAGTAAAGACAGTAAGCAATATCGGGTAATTGCTGTAGACTACGACTTTGTTGATTTATTCGGCTTAGAAATCGTTGAAGGCCGAAAGTTTTCTGAGGATTATCCGAATGATAGAGATGCTGTTTTGTTTAATGAAGCCGGCGCCAAACAATTAGGTTTTGAAAATTACAATGAAATGATGGGTGAAGAATTATTCTTTTGGGGCGATACCTTCCAAATTGTTGGTGTGTTAAAAAACTACCATCAAACCTCTTTGCAGCACGATTTTGAACCACTCATTTTTAGAATGTCTGGTGATAATCATAACTATTACTCCATTAAAGTAAACACTGCTGGTTTAAGCGGTACCATTGCAGAAGTAGAAAAACTCTGGAAGTCTTATTTCCCAGAAAAACCATTTGAATACTTTTTCTTAGACGATCGCTTCAATCAGAACTATGCGAAAGACATTCTCTTCGGTAAGGTGTTTTTAATATTCTCTTCATTAGCCTTATTAATTGCCTGTATGGGTCTATTCGGTTTGGCATCTTACACCACGTCTCAAAGAACTAAAGAAATTGGAATTAGAAAAATATTAGGGGCTACCATATCTAGTATCTTAATGTTACTCTCTAGAGAATTTACCATTTTGGTCCTCATTGCTTTTGTAATCGGTGCGCCTATTGCCTATTTCTTAATGGAATTATGGTTACAAGACTTCGCCTATAAAACACCTATGAGTTGGTGGCTTTTCGTACTGCCAGGAGTTACCATCTTGTTAATTGCTTTGCTTTCTGTAATCTCACAAGCATTAAAAGCTGCATTCGCCAATTTGAGTAATTCTTTAAGGTATGAATAGGTAGTATTAATCACGTAAAAAACTCTCTGTTAGAAATTATTTACTGGCAGAGAGTTTTTTGTTATTAGATTTCAGTAATTGAAATAACATATAACATGATGATTGCCAAAACCCCTTATAAAATTAAATTTAAGCTTAGTTTTAAAAGACAATGGAAGTTTATTAGCAGTACAGTTTATGCTACTGTTGTGTACTTATTAGCTGTTTTATTTTTTTATATCTATGTAGCTTCTACTGATTTAGATGTTTTGCTCTATGGCATATCTTACTTCTTCGCAATTTTTATATTCCCAACTCTTCTCCTACACTTTCTTTACATATTAGAAAACCATCATCACGAATTAAAAATTAATGAAGCAGAACAAGTGATTGAGATAATTGAAGATCGAAAAAGGTATAGATATCACTTTAATGATATTGTAGATTCGTTTGAAGTTTGTAGCAATTTTGTAAAACCAAGTCGAAGAAATGACACTAAAAAGCCCTTTTTCTCAAAATACTCTTATTGGTTTGTAAAGTTTAATGATGAGAAAGTATTTGCTTTTACATGCTTGATGTTAGACACTTCAATTGCTCATAAAATCACAAATACAGAATTAAAGCATTATTTATTCCCGGTTATTAGAAACAAAATCAGTTCAAGCAAAATCGATAATTCTAAAGTAACAGACCCAAATTCTTCTGATTTTAGGAATTACCTCACCATTTATAAAAGGTTTAGTGATGAGTTACTAGAAAACAAACTGGTAAACGTAAGATTATCTCCGGTTCAAAGAGCTGTTATTAAGCACATATTAGCCCAAAGAAATACAAAACAGTAATCTCTTTTCCATTCTCAGACAGCACCAGCCAATCTTTATGAGCGTGATATTTTACTCTCGATGATAAAATAGTAGATTTACGTATCAATGCATAAAATAAACATGAAATGAAGATAAAGTTATTATTGGCGACTCTGCTTCTTTCCATCACATTTTCTTGTGAAAAAAAGAAAGCAGAAATTGAAAATGAAACTAGCAAACACCACGAGGTTTCTAGCGAAGAAAGAGAACCTGATCATACGAATAAGCTCATTAGCCAAGAGCCAGTTGGCAATGCACCAGAAGGTATGGTTTGGATTCCCGGTGGAGAATTTATTATGGGAAGTAACCACGAATCTGCCGGCCCAGCAGAAATGAACGAACACAAAGTAAAAGTTTTTTCTTTCTGGATGGACGAAACCGAAGTAACCAATGCAGAATTCAGAAAATTTATAGAGGCCACTGGTTATGTTACTGTGGCAGAAAGACCCATCGACTGGGAAGAAATGAAAAAACAACTCCCTCCTAACACACCAAAACCAGACGATGAAGTGCTAAAACCAGGTTCTTTGGTATTTACGCCACCAGCCAATCCGGTAAGCCTACACGATTACTCTCAATGGTGGTCTTGGGTACATGGAGCAGATTGGAAACATCCGAAAGGTCCAGATAGCTCGATTGAGGGCAAAGACAATTATCCGGTAGTGCATATTGCCTACGAAGATGCCGAAGCTTATGC
>PBYL01000453.1 GCA_002729595.1 Thalassovita sp.
AGAATCTATCGGTGGATATGGAGGTTTGCAACACTGTCTTATTCCTGGAACCAAGCATCTTGTAATTAGCAAAGATGAGAATGGCGAACTGAATACTACAGTTTTTAGAGAAGAACAAAAAGCAGAAGATATGCTAAAAATCTTAGGTTACTAAGACTTAAATATCTTTCTGTATTTCATAAAAAAGCCTTTCACTTTGCAGTGAAAGGCTTTCATTTTTTAGTTGAGAACTAATTAGTTCTTGATATATATTTTTACAAGGTTTTTAAATTCCTTCTCACCTTTAATGTTTCTAAGGTAACTCTTCTGGTCGTCTTTAATTTGGTCTCCAGTGATTTGGCGAGATTCAAAAGCTTTCTTAAACCAAACTAATGCCTCAGAAATATTCATGTTTTGCGAATACACACAAGCTTTACCGTAAAATGCATCCGGGTTATCATTATCTAATTGTAAAGCCTGAGAGAAATATCCATCAGCATCTTGATTAAGACCTAAATCTAAATGCAACATTCCCATAATTACATAATACTCTGCATCTGTAATGGTTGGGTCTATCTTAGCTGCATCTAATAAATCTCTAATTGCATCATTAAAGTCTTCATTTGTTCTGCTACTTTCTGCTCTTTCTACATAAGCTGCTGCGAAATTCGGGTCTAGCGAAATAGCATCAGTATAATAATTTACTGCTTTCTTATGATCGCCTTGTAACTGGTAAGCATTACCAATCTCAAAGTTTGCCATTTTGGCTTCGTAACCTAGAGAAACTGCTTCGTCAAAATCTTTGATGGCACTCTTAAAATCTTGAGTAGCCGCATATGCCATTCCTCTTTTAAAATATGCCTCAGCAAATATTTTGTTTTCTTTAATAGCTTCATCAAACAATTTGATTGCTTCTTTATAGCTATCGTTCTTATAAAGCGCATAGCCCAAACGATTCATTATTTCTGGGTCAGAAGAATTTTGCTTATAAGCTCTGTTGTAAGCCAACACTGCGTTTGAATATTCACCTAAGCCCATGTAAGCATCGCCCATTCCAAGAAGAGCTTCAATTTTGCCCGGTAATATTTCGTTGGTTTTCTCAAAGTCAAATACAGCTCCTTTAAAGTCTTCTACGAACAATTTCATTGTACCTCTTTCAAAATATGCTTCACCAAACTTCACATCATTCTGAATGGCATTATTATACATTTTAATTGCTTCTTCTCTCTTGTATTCTAATGCGTACAACTTACCCATTTCGTACCAACCTTCTGAGAAATATGGATCAATTACAAGCGCTTTGTCGAAGTAAAGTTTAGCTTGCTCATAATTTTGACTTGTAAATGCATTTTTACCAAGGTTGTAGAAATCGAGTGTAATGTCTTTGATAGCGTTTAAGTATTGCTCTTCTAAACCAGCTCTTCTCGCTTTAGAAAAATCTTCGCTAGCCTTGTCGATTCTATCCATCTTCACATTTAGCACTCCTCTTTGGAAATAAGCTACAGAATACTCTGGATCTAGCTCAATCGCCTTGTTAAAATCTTTCATCGCATTAGTGTAATCATTTTTGCTCATGTATACACTACCTCTACTAGTTAGCAGTTCTGCACCTTCTTTATTTTTCACCAAAGCTTCTGTTAAATCTGAAATAGCCCCATCAGGGTTTTTAAGTTTCAGTTTTACCTTGGCTCTATCATTATTATACTTTGGATCAGCACCTTCGATACCAAGAATTACAGTGTAATCTTCAATGGCTTTGTAGTAATAAGAATCGTCGTTTTCTCTTTGTGCTTCAGATACATAATACTCAGCTCTGGTTGCCAATGCATCAATGTAGTTGATGTCTAGCGATATAGCTTCATCAAAATCTTTTAAAGCTCTTTTTCTATCGTCTAATGCCAAATAACATTTACCTCTACCCAAGTAATATTCAGGATTCTCTTTTTCTTTTTTGATTACTTTAGAGTAATCCTTAACAGCTTCTTTGTAATCGCCTGCAAAGTATTTCGAATCTAGGTTAGCCTTAGATCTAATAGTATTGTCTAATGATCTAATTTTATCGTTTAGCCAAGTTTCATTTGGCTTTTGCTTTAATGCTAATAGGTAAAAGTTTTTCGCTCTTTCGTAAGCTCTTGCTTTTAAAGAGTTATCCCCATTAAAAAGTGCTTCTTGATACAGCTCTTCTCTATTGAATTTACCAGATGTGATAATCCTATTAATTTCATTTACTCTTTTAGATGCATATAATTGAAATGGGTCAATGTCTCTCGCTTCGTTATATGCATCTAATGCAGCTTGATAATCTTCTTTTTCAAAAGCGATATCACCTCTTTTAATCGCATCGCTATAAGTAGCTTCTTTTTCTTTTAAGTACTCTTCTTGTAGTCTTTTTGCTTCTTTTTGTACTTCGGTATTATCGTAAGCTAAGCTACTAATGTTGGTGGTTGTAGTTGTAACACCAGTATCTTCTGGAATTTCTTCGAACTCAAGCGGATTGTCTGGATTGTAGAAAGACACACTTATAATATATGTCTCCCACTGGCTACCATTTTTAATTGCTTTAATATCAGCAACTCTCTCTACTTTCTTGTATGGGATTTCTACTGTGTTATGCTTACTTGTAAATTCTCTTTCGAAATACACTCTGGCAAGGTAGAAATCTTTATTGTAGATTTTAGAGACTTTTACATTTGAGAATGAGATAGTAAAATCAGGACTTTTTGTATAGAATAAATCGAAGTCTTTCAAATACTTTTCAACTGATGCATCAACCACGTTTTCAGGGCCAACGTTATTAGGGTTAATGTCATCTTCTACAGTTATTTCGGCATCTAAGAATATTCTGTTGCCATTTACATCATAACTGTTTTTAATAATTTCTTCTGTTTCTGTCAATGTCATATCATCGTTGGAAATCACATTGAGCAGGTTTTGAAACTCATTAACCAGCAATTCAGCCTTGTAAGAGATTTCAGCCTTATCTCTTATTTCCAAATCTTGGGCATTAACAAAACCCGAAAGTGAAATAAAAAAAATAAAGGTAAATAGTGTTGCAGATCTTAACATAGTAAATTTATCTTTTGTGTTCAGCTAGGACTTAATAAAATACTGTGTGAAAAGTAATTACAAAATGCTGGTTGTAGGATTTAGTTTGGATTGTTAAAGATAGTTTTTTTACTAAGCAAATAGAAAAAGAGTTCTTTTCTTTAACAAGTATTATGCTTTTTTTGAAATAAAACTTACATGTAATTTTCGTGCCAATTAGTAGTAATTTATCAGTCTAAAGTAATCAAACATAGTTACTCTAAAAACATCCCTTTCTACATCGCCATCTAACACTGGAAAAAGTACATCGTTTTTCTCATAAAATAATTGGTGTTCTTGCAGTATGCTATTGTATACTCTGGCAGCAAACTCAAAATGGCTATCTCTATTACCTTGTACAAATTGAAAAGAACCTTGCTCATTTTGTGCATTCTTCCAGAGAATGGTAAATGAAGTTGTGTCTGTAAAGAAATTGTTAGGTTCTAAGTAGATAAATGCATCATCATTTCTCCAATTAAAAATAATACAAAGATTTAATAATGCCTGAGAATCGTCTTCAATTCTATCTTGCAACCTAAACAATTCTAAACCTGCTTCTCTTTTTTCTTCCAAATCGTAATAAGGTTGGCGCATGTTTTTGAAAAACAGCTCAGTGCTTTCCAGAGTATTGTAATCATGCTTCTCAGGATCGACCAGTTTCTTTCGGTCTGGGTCGCAACTCACCAATAATATAAAAAATATGAATAGAGCAAAATGTAATCGCTTCATATAGATTTCTTCTATTTACAAATCAATCTCAATTCATCAGCTAATTAATAAAAAAAAATCGCTGATTCTCAATTGATTCAGCGATTTGTTTAATATCTATGTTTTGTAATCTTATACCTGCTTCTCTCCTACATAATTACCTAAAGCACCTAACCTTTTCAATAAAGGTGGATGCGAATAGTAAAAGAATACATAAGCATTATGTGGTGTAAGATTGCTCAAAGTATCTACAGAAAGATTTTTTAATGCATCCATCAAAGCTTTGCCAGAAGATGTTTTGGCTGCATAAGCATCTGCTTCAAATTCATTTTTTCTAGAGAAGATGTTCATTAACAAACCAGTAATGGTAGATAATGGACTATAAAGAATAGTGAAAGCGATTAAACCTAAATGTAAACTAGGCTGGCTAGCACCCAATGCCTCAGAAAGCGCCGGATTATTAATTACTAAGCTCAATACATATAAAGTAAGCAACATGGTAAAGGCAGAGATAAATAAACCTTGTAAAGTATGCTTCTTTTTATAATGCCCAACTTCGTGCGCTAAAACGGCTACTAATTCTTCATTCGAATGTTTCTCGATCAATGTATCATACAAAACTATATTCTTTGATCCACCCAATCCACTGAAATAGGCATTTGCTTTGGTACTTCTTTTAGAACCGTCAATTACCATAATGTTTTTTAGCGGAAAGTTTACTGATGCTGCATAAGATTCGATTGCAGACCTTAATTCACCATCTTCTAATGGAGTAAGCTTGTTGAAAAGCGGAACAATTGTATTGGTATAGAACATGGTGATAAGCAAGGTAAACGCCATAAAAATACCCCATGCATATAGCCAGAAATAATCTGGGAATGTCTCATAAAACAATACAAAGAGATATAGCAAACCTCCACCGATTATCGCTCCAAGAACCCAACCTTTTATTTTATCACCGATAAAAGTTCCTATTTTCATTTTATTGAAACCGAACTTTTCTTCGATCACAAAAGTGTTGTATAAGCTAAATGGTGTGCTAATTAAATCTGAACCAACACCAATAATGGCAAAAAACAAAAGAGATTGGTAAATAGAATTGTCTGTTACTCCTCTCACAAAATTATCGATGTAAGCGAAGCCCCCGAGAATCATTGCTATTGTAACTATAAAACTGAAAACAGAAGAAATGAAACCTATCTTGTCTTTGGCGGCTGCATAGTCTTGCGACTTTTTGTATTTTTCTTCATCGTAAATCCCTTTGAGGTTTTCAGGCAATGCATTCGACCTGTTTTTTTGATTAAGGTAATCTAGCACTCGTTCCAGCACAAATTCGGCTGTAACTATAGCCAGAATGATATATAACAGAATATCCATAAAAATTTATTAGCTTGAATAATTCACAAAATTAAAAAATAGATCATTATTTAGAAGGGATTGAAACAGATAACTGTTCCCTTACTGCTGCTATTTCTGTAGCCAATTCGGTATTATTTTCGAAAATAGTCCCCAAAACAATCATATCGGCTCCGGCTTTGTAAGCATTTTGTGCAGCTTCTACACTTCTTATACCTCCTCCAACAACAATTGGCACCGAAACAGTTTGCTTAACCAGCTTTATCATTTCTGGTGAAATGGGTTTTGCAGCTCCACTACCTCCGTCTAAATACATACATTTTAAACCAAGCATTTCTCCAGCTAAAGCTGTACAAGCTGCAATTTCTGGTTTATTATATGGTACGGGGTTGGTATTACTCATATAATTTGCAGTAGTTACACTACCACAGTCAATTAATAAATAGCCGGTTGGGATTACTTCTATACCTGCTCGCTGAATAACTGGTGCGGCATGCACATGTTGACCAATTAAAAAATCGGGGTTTCTGCCCGAAATTAAAGAAAGAAATAGAATGGCATCTGCCTTATCTGAAATATGAAGGCTATTGCCCGGAAAAAGTGTAACAGCAAAATTTGTTTCTGCTTTTATTACCTCAACTACTTTATTCAGTTTATCGCTGAGCATTAAACTACCTCCTATTAATAAAACATCAGGAGATATCTTGTTAAGTAACTGAATGGTTTGTGGTATTTGCTGCAGATCTATTTTATCGGGATCAAGTAAAAGCGCCAGCGATTTCTTCCCTTTTTCCTGGTTAGCTTTTATAATTGAGTATACACTTAATTTCATGTCAAAGTATGGCAGAAATAAGAATTTATAATTTAAGACAAGCTGATTAATAGGAAATTACTCATTTTTTAGCTTCTTAAATAACTCTTACAAAAATCAGTAAGAGTATTATAAAATTCTTATACCTAGTTTCACAAAGTTTTATTTACTTTACGCATCAAAAATTTATTCGCCCAAAATACTGGATTCAAAAATTAAAAATCAATTTTTTAGAATTCCATTTTCGTTAAATCAAAATTAAAATTAAAATCTTGCCTTAATTCATACATTTTTACATTTTATTTTAAAATTTGCATCATAAATATAAAAAGCTAATTCGCTTTACTCTTTTACAATACACTCAATTATGAACAAAGTATTTAACAAGACAAAAATCGTAGCAACAGTTGGTCCAGCCTCAAACACAAAAGAAAAACTACACGAGCTGATTGTTTCTGGCGTAAACGTGTTCAGGCTCAACTTTTCTCACGGAACACATGAGCAACATCAAGAAGTAATAAACCACATAAGAGAGCTCAACAAAACATTTAACTACAATGTAAGTATTCTACAAGACTTACAAGGGCCAAAAATCAGAATTGGCACAGTTGAGAATAACGCGGCAGAGATTAAAGAAGGTGACGATTTTGTTATCACTGTAGAGCAAGAAATTGTAGGTAACAGTCAAAGAGTAAGCACAACTTATACTTCATTACCAAGAGATGTTAAAGCTGGTGATACCATTTTAATTGACGATGGTAACCTAGAATTAAGAGTTTATAAAGTAGAAGGATTAGAAGTTCACACTAAAGTTGTTTTTGGTGGAATTTTGAAATCTAGAAAAGGAATGAACCTTCCTGATACTGATATCTCTGAGCCATCATTAACTAAAAAAGACCGCAAAGATTTAATCTTCGGTTTAGAAAATGATGTGGATTGGGTAGCAATCTCTTTTGTGAGAAAGCCTGGTGATGTTCAGGAATTGAAATCAATCATTAAAGATGCTGGCAAAGCTTCTAAAGTTGTTGCTAAAATCGAAAGACCTGAAGCTATCAGCAACATCGATGATATTATCGATCAGTCTGATGCAATTATGGTTGCTCGTGGTGACCTTGGTGTTGAAATCCAAATGGAAGATGTACCAATGCACCAGAAGAGAATTGTAAAAAAATGTAATGCGAAAGGTAGACCGGTAATCATCGCTACTCAAATGATGGAGAGTATGATTGAAAACCCAAGACCGACTCGTGCAGAAGCTAACGACGTTGCAAACGCAGTACTTGACGGTGCTGATGCTGTAATGCTAAGTGCAGAGACTGCTTCAGGTAAATACCCTGTGCAAGCAATCCAAAGCATGACTAAAATTATTAGAGCGGTAGAATCTTCTGCTGATATCTATAATAAATATTATCAGCCAGATTTGAACGATCCGAATTACCCAAGTGTAATCTTGATCGAATCTGCTTGTAAAATGGCGAGCGATACTAGAGCGAAAGCAATTGTTGCTATGACTAACTCTGGTTTTACTGCCTTTAAACTTTCTAGACACAGACCAGAAGCGGATATCTTCGCTTTTACAGATAATAAATCACTTTTAACTACTTTAAACCTTGTTTGGGGTGTAAGAGCATATTTCTACAATAAGAGACATTCTACGAATGCTACTTTTAAAGATATGCAAGAGAAGTTGATGAAAGAAGGTCACTTGCGTAAAGGAAATGTGTTTATAAACACTGCAAGTATGCCATTTGAAGCACACAAGAAAACCAATGTTGTTAAAATCGGCATAGTAGAGTAAAAGAATATCTACTGATAAAAATTGTTAAAATAAGGCAGATGTAATCATATCTGCCTTATTTTGTATAAAATTTTTTTAGGGAAAGATGAAAATATTAGATAGGTATATACTGAAAAAATTCTTTGTTACTTACTTTTTCGTTGTAGCAATTTTGATTTCAGTAATTGTGGTAATCGATTATACAGAAAAATCAGATGATTTTATAAAACACGACCTCTCTCTTCTTTTTATATTCAAAGAATACTACCTGAATTACATACCCAATATGGCAAACACACTGAGTCCGATTGCCATATTTATCTCTGTTGTGTTTATGACGGCTAAAATGGCCTCACACACAGAAATTATTGCGGTGCTCAGTGCAGGTGTAAGCTTTAGAAGATTTCTACTTCCTTATTTTGCAGGGGCAACTGTATTAGGCATTTTTACCTTTTTTATGGTTGGGTGGATTATACCCAATGCAGCAAAAACCCAAGTTGCCTTTCAGGTAACCTATTTGAAGAATCCCTTCTACTTCGACGATAGAGACATTCACTTCAAAATCGACGACTCAACTTATATCTACATGGAATACTATAATAACCGAAATCAGTCTGGTTATAAATTTACCATGGAGAAAATTGCAGACCACAAGCTCTTTTCTAAGCTGAGTAGTGAGAAAATTACTTGGGATACTACTTCTCTAAAGTGGCATATCGATAAGTACACGGTGCATGAATTTAAAGGAGAAAAAGATGAAAAGATGTGGGAAGGCACCAATATGGATACCGTCTTAAACATCACTCCAAAATACTTTGAGAATAATTACAAGCTAGAAGAAACCATGACTTTCGATGAGCTTGAGCACTTTATTGATGAACAAAAAGCTCGGGGTATAGGAAACGTAGAGCGATTCCTAAACACTAAATACGAGCGGTACGCCTACCCTTTTGCCATTATTATTCTTACGGTAATGGGAGTAATTATATCTGCTAAAAAGTCGCGGCGTGGAACAGGTGTGCAAATTGCCTTTGGTTTTACAATGGCTTTTATATATTTACTCTTTGTAATTATGAGTCGGAGTATTGCAGCTGGGGGAACTGTATCTCCATTATTTGCAGCTTGGCTCCCTAACTTAACCTTTTGCGGCATAACTATCTTTATGTATTTTACCGTTCCTCGATAATTGGCAATACATGGTTAAAGATCAGTTAAAGTTACACCTGATAGTTTTTATCTGGGGCTTTACATCTATTCTAGGCAAAGAAATTAGTCTTCCTGCGGTAGAAGTAGTTTTTTATCGCACCTTAATTGCCTCACTAGCCTTGTTAGTGTTATTGGTCGTTTTAGGTCGAAAAATTATATTGAAGCCAAGGGCTATTATTTATTTTGTAGCAGTTGGTATGCTTGTAGGTGCCCATTGGATCACTTTTTTTGCTTCTGCCAGAATTTCCAAAATAAGCATTTGTTTGGCAGGAATGGCAACCACTTCCCTATTTACTGCTTTGTTGGAGCCAATCATCAACCGAACTAAAGTGAAATGGTACGAACTTGTTTTGGGTTTTGTAGTGATACTTGGTTTATACACTATTTTCCAATTTGAGTTAGAGCATATCAATGGTTTATTATTGGCATTATTATCTGCTTGTTTGGGTGCAGTTTTTACCATTATAAATGCTCGTTTTACAAAAGTCTACGCTCCTCTTACCATTACATTTTATGAGATGATTGGTGCCTGTTTGTTTACAGTAATATTCTTTCCGATTTATATCAAATACTTTACAAGCACAGGTTCACTTGATCTCAGTATGGAAGGTCTTGATTTTATCTACATGCTACTTTTGGCAATCATTTGTACAGTATATGCATTTTATGCCAGCATAGAAATAATGAAGCGCATTTCTGCCTACAATGTAAACCTTACCACCAACCTCGAACCGGTGTATGGAATTATATTGGCATTTTTTATTTATGGTGAAGCAGAAAAAATGAGCGATGGATTTTATGCGGGTACTTTAATCATCCTATCTTCTGTAATGATCTATCCTTACTTGGACAAGAAAATTGGCAAGTGGGAAAGAGCAAAGGCCGCCCGCAAAGATGCAAATAAAAAGGCAGCCTAAGTTTTTTTATAATCTTGGATCAACTACTTCACTTTCGAGTGCAAGCACACCAAACACACTTTCGTGAATTCTTCTAAGAGGTTCTTTTTTCACAAACCTTTCTAAGGATTCTACACCCAAAGCAAATTCACGGATTGCCATAGAACGCTTTCTAGATAAGCCTCTGTTCTTCAATCTTTCTATGTTTTCTGGCAAATCATAATCAGGACCATAAATAATTCTGAGGTATTCTTTGCCTCTACATTTTACCGCCGGTTGCAATATACCTTCTTTACCATAAGTGATAAAATCTAAAGGTTTTACAACCATTCCTTCTCCACCTTTAGCAGTAAGTTCTTCCCACCAGTTAATAGCTTCTTTCACTGAGTCTTCTGCATCAAAATCTACTAACTTATAAGGAGTTGCAGTAAACAAATCAGGATCACCTTGGCAAATTTTGGCAATAGTCTCCATATGCCATAAGTGATTTTTATCTGTATATACTGCTCCTTCTGTAGCGAGTATGTGGAAAGGTGCCAATTTAAAGTCGAGCAAAGTTTTAACTGGCCAACAGTATTGTCTGTATGCCTTTACATATTTCGCCATCATACCTTCCTTCCCAGTAAACTTTTGCATAACAGCATCAATATCTTTTATTCCTCTATTTTTAGCTGCTTCTAATGCCTTGTTTACTGCCGGTAATACCACAGTTGCAGCAGCTCCCACAGAAGCATACTGATCTTTAATTAATGCTTGCGCTTTAGCAGACCAAGGCATTAACTCCGTATCTAAACAAACCCAATCGGTGTTATGCTCTTTCCAAAAACCAGTTTCGCTTAAGCAGTAACTCACTCTTTCAAGAAAGGCTTTTTCAAGCTCAGCATCATTAAAAAAGTTTCTACCTGTTCGGGTATAACAAATACCAATGCCTTCACCTTCAATTCCGAAGCATTTGAGCGCAGTTTCTTCATCTTTACAAACCACTAATACAGCTCTTGAGCCCATGTGCTTTTCTTCGCAAATCACATTTTTCACTCCACGCTTTCTATAATAGTTCAATGCTTGTTCTGGATATTCCAGATAATCAGGTAATGTACTTGTACCACATGGCGACATAGTTGGTGGTAAGTACATGAGCCATTTCGGATTGATGGCAAAGCGACTCATTACTTCTAATGCAGCAATCGAGTTTTCTTCCCTAATCGTAATATTGTTTCTTAGCCTTGTTTGTACAATTCTTTTACCTGTTACATCTTCAATGTTCAATAGGTCATCATACAATTGTTGAGATGATAGTTCTGAATTCTCTTTTAAAGGATTGACATGCAAAGGCCTCACAGGTTCACAATACACTTCTTTGGCATCAATAGCTACCAACTCTTCTTCCGGATAGCGTAATGCAGTAAGCTTACCACCAAAAACACAACCTGTATCAATATCTATTGTCCTATTAAACCACTCGGCTTCTGGCACTGGTGTATGTCCGTAAATCACTTTTGCCGCGCCCCTGTATTCTTTCGCCCAATTGTATCTCACTGGTAAACCAAATTCGTCTATTTCGCCTGTAGTTTCTCCATACAAACAGAATGAGCGAACAGCACCAGAACCTCTACCCTGCATTTCTTCAATTAAGCCAGCGTGAGCGACTACCAATTTACCACCATCTAATACATAATGACTTCTGAGATTGTAGATAAACTCTTTTACTTCCCTTTTAAATTCATCGGTTTCGGTTGCCAGTTGCTCAATGGTTTCTTGCAAACCGTGTTTGATCTGTACCTTTTTACCAATGAGGTATTTATAAAGTTTTACATCGTGATTGCCCGGAACACAAAGTGCTGAATCAGTATTCACCATGCTCATTGCCAGTTTTAATACTTGTGGCGAAGCTGGACCACGATCGACCAAATCACCCAAGAAAATGGCTTTTCTACCTGCTGGCGGAGTTACCTGTATGCCAAACTGTTTGTTATCGTATTCTACTTGATCAAGTTGGTAATCTAACTTTTGAAGTAACAAGACCAACTCATCGTAGCAACCATGAACGTCTCCTATTATATCAAATGGACCCGTTTCTTCTTTTTTGTTTGTATAAAGTTTATCTCTATTGATGTTGCTTAAAGCATTAATTTCTTCCTCTGATTTAAAATGGAAGATATGTCTAAAGCCTTCTAACTTCAACTTCTTCACCGAACGCTTTAAATCCAGTCGCTGATTTCTAATTACATGGTTACCCAAATTTCTGTCTGTTCTGTTTTTGTTTCTTTCAGCACAAACACTTTCTGGTAAATCCAAGACGATTGCTACAGGCAAGCAATGGAATTTTCTCGCCAGTGCAACCAGACTGTTTCTTGAAGCTTTCTGCACATTGGTCGCATCAATTACAGTTAGTAATCCATTTTTCAACCTTTTGGCAGCAATGTAATTCAATACATCAAAAGCATCGTCTGTAGCTTTCTGGTTATTTTCATCATCAGAAACCAAAGCTCTGCAATAATCTGAAGAGAGCACTTCTGTTTCTTTGAAATGCTTTTTAGCAAAACTACTTTTACCAGAGCCAGAAGCTCCTATTAATACAACAAGTGATAATTCGGGTATCTTAATTTCCATTTTTAAAAACAACCATTTGTGAAGGTGCACCAACATTAACTTCTTCGTCTCCTACCGGAAAAATCTCAAAACTGTAAGCGTAATTTTCAGCGATCTTTTCCACCCAGTTTTTAAATTCTTCTCTTGTCCATTCGAAACGGTGGTCGTCATGACGCATCGCATCATCAGACATACCTTCAAACATTGCATTATATTCTTTATTCGGTGTAGTTAGCACCACTACATTGGGCTTAGCAAACTCAAACAACACTCTTTCAAAAGCTTTCAATCTGTTTAAATCCATATGCTCGATTACCTCTACCACTGCCGCGGCATCAAACCCAGCTAATCGCTGATCTCTGTAAGTAAGCGATCCTTGAAATAGATTTAACTTTTCTTGAAGCCTTGGAGCCAACTCATCAAAATGCAGATTTTGTTTAGCCTTTATCAATTCTCTGTAACTCACATCCATTCCATGAATCTCCGAAAACTGATTATGTTTCATCAGCAACTTAATCAACTTGCCTTCGCCACAACCAAGATCGAGTATGCGAGCAGCAGGAGTTTCAAGCAGTTTTTCTACTACCAGATTTAATCGTTTCTGATGTAAAGTTTCTTTTTTCTTCTTTAACTCAGCATTCACTTCTTCATCCTCGCTTTCAGCATTTCCTTCTTCTTCATTAATTCTAGAGAAAGCTTCGCGAGTTAGCGATTTCAAATTGAGCAAATACCTGCGAGTTATATTGTCTTTTTTGGGATGAGCATGTAACCAACCTTCGCCTCTTTTTAAAAGCTTTTCAACTTCATCTTCACTTACAAAATAATGCTTATCATTATCTAATGCAGGAATGAGCACATACAAGTGAGAAAGCAAATCTTTTACTGTCACCATGTTTTTAAGCACTACAGAATAATACTTGCTATCGCCCCATTCTTTAAATTTCTCATCTAATTGATGGCGCTCAACCTCCACATCGTAACCTAAAGGCTCAAACAAATTTCTGATAAGTGTTTCTCCACCGGCAGGGGCTGGCAAAGTGGGTATTTCAACTTCTATAGGCAGCTTTTGGTCGATAAGCTCTGGTTTATCTTTACACTTGCCATTCATTGCTGAAGAGAAAGCTTTAGACAAAGCCACACTCATTATAGACGAAACCACATAAGGTCTATCATTTACATAATGCCCCAAAGCAAAACCTTCATTGCCTTTCACTTTTGCCTTCTTCACCATATCCACAGAATCTATATCCAAGAGGATACTAACAGTGGCTTTTTCCTCGGTACATTCGGGATAAAATATATGCACTTTACCAACAGCTAAACTCACGCTTTGAAATCGATCGGGATGTTTGTGAAGCAAATAACCCAGATCTGTTGCTGGATAATGTGTGGTAGTAATATTTAACAACATAGAACTATTTTTAATAATATTCTGACCACATAATTAAACAGAATATCTATAGATCACCAATCTTATTGATAAAATTTGGGTAGGCAGTTTGTTTACAAAACTTAATTTGTTTGAAATAGATGGAATGAGTGAGGGTTGTTTGTAATGTAAATATAATACCTTCAACTTGATTAAGTAAGTGTATAACCTTCTACTTGCTCCTGCAATAAGCTCGTAATTTTCTGATAAACTCAGGTTGATGTGGCTGATAAAAAGCCTCATCGATTAGGCTCATATCTTTATCTATTAAGATATACCGAGGTACAGACTTTAATTCTAATAGCTGAAAAAATTCTTGTGAGCCAAAGTTATCTTTAGGAAGGTGGTAGCTATTTTTCAAATTTAAGCTTTGACTCATTTCTTGCCATTTCTCCTCGTATTCATTTTGGTCAAGACTAATTGTGATTATTTGCATATTTTCAGGCAGGTCGAGGCCCTCTATTATTTTAAAACCTTCTATACATGGCTTGCACCAAGTAGCCCAAAAATCTAGCAAGTAAAAATCGGCAGGAATTTGTTTTGTAATTTGTTCAATGCTGAAGTCTTCCTGAAAAACATCTTGCAGTGTCAACTTTTGAAGTTGCTTTTTGAAAGCCACTTTATCTACTGGTAAAATATTTTTTCTTATACGGTCGGGATTGCTCTTGTAAAACTCAGTTGTTAGAAACCAGTCAATTAAGGGTTGGTATTTTGGGTTGTCTTTGAATTCTTTATTACGTAAAATACTATAAGTACCTATAGAGAAATATTTGATAAATGCCTCACTATAATTCTCTGTATTTAAATGCTCAAAATTTAGGCTATCAAAATCATTTTTGATGTATAAAAAAAATAGGCCTCTCATGTTTTGGACAAATAAAGTCGAATCACTTACATTATTTAAAAACTCATGTAGGTTTGAATCATCAGGGGTTAAATGCTGGAGAGTGAGATAGTATTTTATAGTATTCAACTTGGTTAAAAAAGGGTTGTTTTCAAAAATCTTGTTGAAGGATAGATACAGTTTTTTAAGCTCCTCTTTTTCCTTTTCAATATCATATTTGCTATCCTTAACCCTATCCTTTCTAATAAACCTCGATATAAATTCATCATAATCTCTGTCAAAAGCTGAATGATCAGCTATGGATTCACTTACCGGAATAAGGTTTTTTTTCTGTGGATTGTACTTAAATTTTGCCTCACTATATTGTTCATTAATAATAAAATATTGGCGAACATTTGCAAGCGAATGAAGATGTCGTATTTCTTGATGTACTTGTGTTCGAGGAATATATTGATTGATAGTTTTTGTATCAGCTGTAGTGTTTTTGAATATTAAAGGATAGGAAGCTAAATTATCATTATAGAGATTTAATAAAACCACTGTCTCTGCAGGTAATTCTATTGAAATTAAGATTTCATTTGCATCATCTTGACAATGGCCTTTTAGGTTTATACTTAGCAATAGTATAATTGCAAAAATGTATTTGTTTAAGTTTATCATAAATAAACTTAGCGATAAAATCGCTTTTTTTTGGCATAAAAACCAAATGCATTGGCATTTTAGAGTAAAAAAGCCAAGTATTGAGCAGGAGTATACATTAACATCATATTTCAATCAGCTCACATTCAAACTCGATTATGAAAGTAATTTCATTTTTTATATTCTTTATTTCTTTTAACCATTGTATTGCCCAGTCGATAAAAGAATATGCCGAATCATTTAAAAGTAAAGGTTCTGTAAATGACTATGCTGACCTATTAAATACAGAAGAAGAAAATGATTTAACCAAACAAATTGATTCACTTAAAAACCTTTCTAAAGTTGAATATGCTGTTTGCATTTTGGAAGAATTAAAAGGCTATGACAAAAGGGAACTCGCAACTGCTATCGGAAATAGCTGGGGAGTTGGTCAAAGCGACAAAAACAATGGCGTACTTATATTAATTTTGAAATTAGATAAAGAAGTCTTTGTTGCAACAGGTACTGGTACAGAAAAATACTTACCTAATGAGGATGTCCAAAGTATCGTTGACATTTACATTTTACCTGAATTAAAAAATGGGCATTTCTATAATGGAATATCAAATGGGATTTCTCACATTGAATTAAAACTGAATGAAACTAACATAGCTAGTTCTAATAAAGCTAATTACTGGAAATATTCAATATTAATTATTTTAATTGTTGGGCTCCTTGCCTATATAATTTACGATTACAAAAAAATAGGTGGCTTTGATCCAGAAACCAAGAAGTATTCAAAAAAACGATTTGGGAATTTTGGTGGATTTAATGGAAGTGACACTGGAGGAGGAAGTTTCGGTGGCGGAGGTGCTGGTGGAAGCTATGGAGGAGATGGTAGCGATTAAATAAACCTAGTGATTTTTATGAGTGAAAATTAAGATGATCGGAAACTCAATAAAATCACATCAAGAAAGCTTTCTGCAAATTAGTAATATCAATCCATCATATACATTGTGTCCAAAAACAAAGCCTTGATTCCATGTTTTAAAGAATAGCTTTTTTTTGATGCCTTTCATTCTTATTTTAAATGAGAATAAATTAAATAATACAGCTATTTATGGTATTAGCTAGTCTCTTTAATAGTATAAAGACATTAAATTATGAGTTAATGAGAATGCTTATATTAGTTGCATTGCAATTAACAGTGAGTGTAGCTCTGTTTGCTCAAGATGATGATGAACTCATTGATGAAAGACCATTAAATAGCATCAGTCTAAATTTACTTGGAGATGCCTCATTAATTTCAATAAATTATGAAAGGCAATTTATAATCAATCCGTCTTTCATTTTAAGCAGTAAATTAGGTGCTGGTTTTAATAAAGAATTTCAACTGAATCTTTGTTTTTCAGGTTCATGTCCCAATCCTCCATCACCTGATACTTTTTTTACTATACCACATCACATTACTGGAAATATAGGAAAAGAGCGACACTTCTTTGAGTTTGGATTAGGAGGTACGAATATAGTGGGAAACACCAGCCAACCATATCTATTTTATCCAATAATTGGATATAGACTCTTACCAGAAGAAGCCGACAATATTAATTTCAGAATATTTTTACAAATTCCATTTTCAGGACTAGATACAGATAAGATCGTCTTTAGTCCTCTAGGGTTAAATTTTGGAATCAGTTTTTAAAAATGGGTATATAAACCCTCATCACTTATATCTTGTTATTAAAGTAAAAACAGGATATAAAAATGAAAAACATATTAGTTTCCATCGATTTTGACGATTGCGATCAACTTATAATTGATAAAGCAATTGAACTAGGTAAAGCTTTTAATGCTAAGTTATGGGTTATTCATATTGCTGCGCCAAACCCTGATTTTGTTGGTTATGATGCAGGTCCTCAACACGAAAGAGATTTTAGAGCCAACACCCTCAAGAAAGAACATAAACAGTTGCACGATTATGCCCTCCAAATTAATACGCAAGGTATAAAAACTGAAAGTCTGCTTATTCAAGGCTCTACAGTTGATATGGTAATTGAAGAAGCCAAGAAATTAAATGCAGACTTAATTATTACTGGTCACCAAGAGCACAACTTCTTTTACAAAGCTTTCTTCGGAAGTGTGTCTGAGCAAATTATTAGCAAATCTAAAATTCCAGTTCTGGTGGTGCCTGTATAGCTTAAACCATTCCTGAGAACCCCATAAATGCCATAGAAAGTATACCTGCTACTAACAATGCAGCGGGTACGCCCTTCATGCCTTCTGGTAATTCTGAGAATTCGAGTCTTTCTCTTATTCCGGCAAAAAGTACAATCGCTAAACCAAAACCAGCAGCACTAGACACCGCAAAAATGACACTTTGCAACAAGTTAAAATCTTTTTGCACAACCAAAAGAGCTACACCTAAAATCGCACAGTTGGTAGTGATTAATGGAAGAAACACACCCAATGCCTGATACATGGCAGGACTCACTTTTTTAAGTATAATTTCTACCATTTGCACCAATGAAGCGATAATGAGAATGTAAGCCACAGTTTGCAAAAATGTAATACCAAAAGGTTCGAGCACATAGTGTTGCAACAAGTAAGTTACAATGGTGGCGATTGTCATCACAAACATAACAGCCCCACTCATACCAATTGCGGTTGAACTCTTACCAGAAACACCAAGGAAAGGACAAATTCCCAAGAACTGTGAGAAGATGATGTTATTAATAAATATCGCGGATATGATGATGATAAAATATTCCATGACGATGCTATTTTGAAATTTTTATAGTTAGCTCAGCTCGATTTGACCAACTAAGCTGCTACTTCTTTTTTATTTTCTATTGCGGCTTTATCCTGCATTCTTTTATACCAGTTCACAATGGCGATTAAGAAACCCAAAGCGATAAAAGCTCCCGGTGCCAAAACAAATACCAATAAGCCATCGCCTTCCATAAACTTCCAGCCGAAGATGGAAAGACTACCGATTACCTCTCTCACTGTTCCTAAAATGGTGAGGGCAAAAGCAAAACCTAATCCCATACCCAAGCCATCTACCGCGGATGATGCCACTGTATTTCTAGAAGCAAAAGCTTCTGCTCTACCCAACACGATACAGTTCACCACGATTAATGGAATAAATAAACCCAATTGTGCATGTAATGCAGGTAAGAAACCCGCCATTACCAAATCGACAATGGTTACGAAAGAGGCGATAATTACGATAAATGAAGGGATTCTTACTTTATCTGGAATCAGGTTTTTAACCAGTGCAATTACCGTGTTAGACATCAGCAATACAAAGGTAGTTGCCAAGCCCATACCCAATCCGTTTATGGCGGTGGAGGTCACTCCTAAAGTTGGGCACAATCCGAGTAGTAAACTGAAAACCGGATTTTCACGAATGAAGCCTTTCAAAAAATTTTCTCTGGATGAAATTGTCTTTTCCATCATTCTAAAATTTTAGTTTGCATTTTCTTTCCAGGTGACTAATGCTTTTTCTACAGCCTCGCAAACTGCTCTAGAAGAAATGGTTGCTCCTGAGATCGCATCAATTTCACCTCCGTCTTTTTTCACTTTTATATCTGAAGAACTTGAAGTAATTCCTTCAAATTGATTTTTAAATTTTTCAGTACTGATTTTTGAACCGAGGCCCGGTGTTTCTTTATGGTCGAGTACTGCAATGTTCTTCACCTCGCCTTGTTGATTGATGCCTACCATTAACCAGATTTCGCCACTGTAACCTTTGGCAGAAACTGTTTTTACAGCATAACCCAATAATTCATTTTCTTTCTTTACCGGATAAAACAACAAGCTATCTGCCTGACTGCTATTGGCTACGGCAAAGCTCACAGCTTCATCAATCGGATTATTATCAAAACCCGGTAACACATCTGAAATAGCTGCTTTTTGCTTTTCTAGTTGTGCTTTGGCAATGGGTCCTTTTGTTAAATCGAACACAAAACCCAGTGATGCTGAAGCCACCAGTGTTACCACTGCCAGTGTTAAAAACATATTGATAAATGAAGATTCTTTCTTTTTCATTTTCTTGAAGATTTTAATGATGTGGCACCAAAGCGATGTGGTTTTACATATTTGTCGATCATAGGTACAAAGGCATTCATAATGAGAATGGCGAACGAAACACCTTCTGGATAACTGCCAAAACATCTGATCAACACAGTGATTAAGCCGATACCTACACCAAAAAGTATTTGACCTTTATGCGTAACTGGCGAGGTTACATAATCGGTTGCCATAAAAACGGCGCCTAACATCACACCACCAGTTAATAGATGTACCATTGGGTTTAGGTACATATCTGGATTCACCAGCCAGAAAATACCACTAAACAAAGCGACTGATACCAGCATACTCACTGTGGTATGCCAAGTAATTATTTTCTTGTAAAGCATCCAACCGAAGCCTAGTAAAATGGCTATGGTAGATATTTCTCCCAAAGAACCTCCTTGATAACCCAAAAGCATTTGTGTGTAGGTGGGCGCATTTTCCATGAGGGTTTGTACACTCTCTCCGTTTTTTAAACCTTCTTTTACTGCACCTAAAAGTGTGGCTCCGGTTACTCCATCTATCTCAAAAAAAGCATTGGTAGCTAAAGGCCAGCTAGTCATTTGAACTGGAAAAGAGATGAGAAGGAAAACCCTACCAACCAGTGCCGGATTAAATGGATTTCCACCTAAACCACCAAAGGACATTTTACCAATTCCAATGGCGACTAAACTACCAATTACTATGATGTACCAAGGCAAGTTAGAAGGCACATTAAAAGCCAATAGTAAACCAGTAATAATCGCCGAACCATCAGACACATCTGGTGTTTCTTTTAATAAATATTTTTGGATGGCATATTCGAAAACGATACAGGATGCTACCGCGACTGCACTTACATACAAAGCACTGATTCCGAAAACATACACTGAAACCAGCAAGGCAGGCAGCATGGCAATAATTACCCCGTACATGATTTTTTTCACCGTCTGTTCCTGATGAACATGGGGAGAAGGAGCTACTGTTAGTAATTTCGCATTCATGACTTTTATTTTTCAAAATCTTATATAATCCTATCCTTTTTGAGCTGATTTTTCTTTTCTGATGAGGTTTTTACCTAATCGCATATAATCCAGAATCGGTCTGTTGCTTGGGCACTCAAATGAGCATGAACCACACTCTATACAATCCATTATGTTTTCTCTCTCGGCTTCATCTAATAAACCTTTTTTAGAAAGCAACATCATTTGGAAAGGCTCTAAACCCATCGGACAAGCTTCTACACATTTTCCACAGCGAATACAGCTATAAACTTTACCTCTTTTAGTTTCTGGTTCTGGAATGAGTAAAATACCAGAAGTGGCTTTGGCTATAGGAACATCCATATTGTTTAGTGCTTTACCCATCATCGGGCCACCACTTATTACTTTACCAGTATCTTCTGGCAAACCACCCGCAGCTTCAATCAAGTTAGAAACCGGTGTGCCGATTCGCACCCAAAAGTTACCCGGTGCAGCTACAGATTTACCAGTAACTGTTACAATTCGCTCGATAAGCGGCTTATTTTTTTGTACAGCTTGGTAGACAGAAAATACAGTTCCAACATTATGCACCACAGCTCCTACATCAGCAGGTAAACCACCCGGAGGTACTTCACGATTAAGCAATGCTTTTATCAATTGCTTTTCACCTCCTTGCGGATATTTTACTTCAAGTGATTCTACTTTAATCCCTGTATATTCAGCCGCTTTTTGTTGCAGCAATTCAATCGCATCCTTTTTATTAGATTCTATCCCAATAATGGCGTTTTCTACTTGGAGTGCTTTCATGAGAATGCTTGCTCCCACTAAAATCTCATCTGGATTTTCTAGCATCAACCTGTGGTCTGCTGTTAGATAAGGTTCGCATTCTACGCCATTAATTATGAGGTAATCAACCTTTTTACCTTCAGGAACTTTCAACTTTACGTGAGCTGGAAATGCAGCACCACCCTGCCCTACGATTCCGGCTTCTAGTATCTTTGTGATTATCTCATCTGGATTTAGATCACAGTCTTTAATGAGATCGGGAGTTTGATCTATGGTTTCAAGCCAATCATCACCTTTTACTCTAATATTAATGGCTAATCTCTTATAACCACTACTGTCTGTTACCATATCAATCTTACCCACTTTACCCGACACAGAAGAATGGATATTGGCAGAAACATAGCCTTCGGTTTTGGCAATAACCTGCCCCACTTTTACAGTATCGCCACGTTCCACCACGGGAGCAGCCGGTTTACCAAT